>JBDRAY010000076.1:0-8765 GCA_043823295.1 Methanobacteriota archaeon
GGGGTCAGGGTGGGTAGTCATCGTCGTGGAGAAGGAGGAAAAGTAAAAAATGATCACTTTAAGAGACATGGGAAAAAACAGTCAGAAAACAGTGACTATTGCCGAGGTTGTAAAGCTCTTAACATCTTTTGATAAAAAGTAATTGAATTTATTACTGATATTCGTATTCTAATACTCTCCGATTCTTTCCAAATACCTTATAACATGATTTGAATGTAAACCCTTTCTTCTTATAGAATTCTTCCGCAGGATTTCCTTCATTTAATTCGACGATAAATTTCCTAACTCCTCTGCGTTGGAAATCTTTTATAATGGTGTCTATTAGAACGCTTCCAATGCCTTTTCCTCTTTGATCTTCATCCATAACTAAAAATAAAAGTGTTGGAATCCCCTCTTTTTTTATTGTTAAAGCCTCCAGTATGTGTTTCAATAATGTAGGTTGAAGTAATCTCGGTAAAACACCTTTCACGACTTGAATGAGGTTTTTACGATAAAAAAGTGTGCTGACTTTTTTAACGTTCAATGTGCATACAACAATTCCCACTTCGAAATGGCCTACAACTGCCAGATAACCCCAACTGTCGGAATCACGAACGATCTCTTGATAAAAATGTGTTGCTAACGCTTCCCCCAACTCAAAGATTAATCCTTCTTGAAGGTTATTGAAGTGAACTCTCACTGCACCATTTAGATTCTCCTTTGTTAGGGGAATATTTTTTACTCTTTTATCTACTTTCATTCAGTTTTATGAGTTTTATCCGTTTTTTCATTAGTTACCTGAGGTTATATTTAGATTTATTTTAATCGTTAATTGATGGAGGAAAAAGAAAAAAATCTCTTTCATAGGGGGGAAGTGTTAGCGTGTGTTCTAGTTTTCTTAATATCTTTTGGAGTATATTTGAAAACTTTAGCACCGACCGTGTTTGTGGGAGATAGCGGGGAGTTTATAACTGACGCTTACGTGCTCGGCATACCTCACCCAAGTGGTTACCCCCTGTACGTAATTTTAGGTAAATTATTCACTGTCCTCATTCCTTACGGAAGCATAGCCTTTCGAGTAAATATTATGTCTGCATTCTTCGCAGCATTAGCTGTAGTAGCTACCTACTTCATGATAAAACTTATTTTAAGGTCAAACATAATTGCATTCACAAGCTCACTGATTTTAGCCTTCTCACGTACACTTTGGTCGCAGGCCCTGATAGCCGAAGTATACGCATTAGGTGTATTTTTCCTGGCAATACTCATCTTAATAACGCTACTATGGCGGGAGAAAAGGTGGGATAAGCTACCATATCTTTTCGCTCTCACATACGGATTAGGACTTACCAACCATCTAATGCTGGGAATATTCATCCCTGCATTCATCTATTTCTTCTGGACAAATAATCGAGATTCCATAAAAAAGAAACAAATTTCTGTGATGATAGTCTTGTTTTTACTGGGTTTATCAATCTACTTGTATCTTCCAATAAGGGCTAAGGGCAACCCATTATTTTATTCAGGTAAACCGGAAACTGTTGGTGAATTGATAAAATATGTGACGGGCGAAAGATACCATGATGAATTATTTAGGATTTCTTTCGAGTTTGCGTTGAAAAATGCAGTTGGTTTTCTCTCTCTATTGCTCAAAGAATTTTCAATTTACCTCTGGTGGCTTATACCCTTGGGTGCATTAAAAGCCTTTAAGAAAGACAAACAATTTTTTATTTTTCTCAGTTTAATTTTCATTTTGGATATTGTTTACACAACACACTTTGATCTGTATTATGTTGGCGAGGTTGAAGTTTATTTCATTCCTGCATACATTGTCTCTATTATCTGGATGGCTTATGGGATAAGGTATCTAATCAATATACTCCAAAAAACTCTTAGTAAATCTAAATCGACTAGTAAAACGAGTTTGTATATTACCTCAATACTTCTGATTTCACTACCACTTATACCCTTAAGCACTAACTTTGGCTTAAACGATAGGAGCAATGATTACGCAGCATATGATTTTGGTTTAAATATTTTCAAGACTGTCGGAGAAAATGCTGTAATATTTGTTGGAAGAGATAATGAAATGTTTACAACAACGTACCTTAAGCTTGTGGAAGGTCAAAGACCAGATATTATTCTAACTCAAAGTAAACAAGAAATACTAACGTTGTATGAAGAGTCTAACAGACCGGTTTACTCCACGGTAGAATTAAACCTGCCGAATGCTGTAGTAGAGCATACTGGAATACTCTATAGACTTAAAAGGCCTGGTGAGATTGGTGGTGAGCGGGAGATTTACTGGAATAGCTATAATCTTGGAGCCTTGGAAGAAGATTGGTCTAAAAGGAACATCATGACACGAGAAATCATCGCAAGGTACTACTTCCATAGAGCACAAGACTATTTTTTAGCTGGTGATATGCAGATGGCCAAAGATGGGTTTGATACCGCAAGTTTAATCGGGCACAACATATGGTATATACATTACGCGATAGGACGGAAGTTCGTGGAGTACGGCTGGTTTAAGGATGCGGAAAACGAGTTCAAAAAGGATATTGCCCTCCAACCATATGATGGGAAGGCTTACAATGAGCTTGGGACAGCCTATACAAGACAAGGGCAATATCTGAAGGCGGTTGCAGAGTTCGAAAAGGCCATACAAAAAGACCCCGGATACGTTCACTCATACAGGAACGCTGGAGTAATCTACTACAACTACCTACATGACAACGAAAAAACATTATACTACTGGAAAAAGTATCTCGAACTAAACCCCGGAGACAATCAAATAAAAGCGAAAATAAGAGAGATGGGGAGTATTTGAATAAACCGGATTGTTTTTAACTTAGAATGATTTATTTAAATTTTTATTCTAGTGATCCCCAGATTTCTCCGACGCTTGCGTGTGTTATTCCGGAGGCGGGGTTGTTATAGGATATTGTGACTTTCAGGCGGAAGTAGTCTCCTTCTCCCCCGTCGAATGAGCAGCCGGATAGGGAGAGGCTTGAAATTCCTCCGGGGAGCACGTCCCCGCTTCCGACTCCGCCGCCGCATCCGGCACCGCTTACTCCGGTTATTGTGAGTTTTGTGCCGGCGTCATTTATGACTTCCATGTTTACGTCGCCGGTATCCTGGGCCACCCAGTCGAATGGCCTGACCTGGCTGAAACCGGATTTTCCGGGAGCTATTTGTTTTTGCATGCTAAGGATGCCAGACTGCCAGATTACTACTCCCACGATAACGACTACGAGGATGACCCACCCGTAGGTTGCGAGGTATTCGATGGATGATTGGCCTTTACTGTATTTTCTGGATTTCATTTCAGACAGTATGTTATCGGAAGCCAAGTTTAAAAAAATCGTTTATGAGAGTTTACCCGCTAACTCCCGGATTTTCCTGTGGAATTCCGTGGTCTTAGGGTAGGGTGCAATCCTGCTTTTCAACGCGAAGTCGGGGTCGATTGGGAGAGAATGGAATACTGGGAGACTTTCCTCGATGAATTCCGGGTCTTTTTCGCCTTGAATCTTGTTTGCAATGACATGCGCTTTTTCAACACCCAACTCTTTCGCAAGTTTTAAGATTCTTTGAGCGACTGAAACAGAGTTTTTGCTTGGCTCGCACACGACAAGTATTGCATCGATGTTTCTTATGGTTCCCCGAGTCATTGGCTCAAATCCTGCCTCAAGGTCGATCACAACCACTTCATTTCTTTTGAGAACGAGCTTGGATAGGAGCGACCTTAATATTGCGTTTTCAGGGCAGAGGCAGCCTGAGCCCGCGCCTGATACAGTGCCCATCACAAGGAGCCTCAGGTTCTCCGAGACTTTTTTAGAGTATTCGTCTATTAATCCTTCGACTTGCGGATTCATCCGAACTAATCCATTAGACAGGCGGGCACGCTCTTTAGCAATCTCTTTGATTTGTGAGAGGGGTTTGGGGTTTTCGACTCCTAGTGTTGTCGCAAGGTTTAGGCTGGCGTCCGCGTCCACTGCCAAAACATCCAGTTTTTCTGAGTAGGATATTGCTAGCCCACAGGCTATTGAAGTCTTTCCCGCACCCCCTTTCCCGGAAACCGCGATTTTCATTTTTTACTGGTTTTTTATCGAAACTATTTTAGGTTTTTTTCTTAAATTTTGTTTCTATTTGTTTTGATTTGGTTTGTTTCGGAATGAAATGTCTTGTAATGTGTCAACAGCCAGGGGTGATAAGATACCTATCTGCGCCCGCAGTAATCATTTTATTCCCCCATGTGTCAACTAAATTAAGCATTTATATATAAATACTGCCAATATATGTCAACTAAAAATGTGTGAAACAAAAATATTTGTTAATGGGGAGGAAGCAATCCCAGAGGCGGCAAGAGTGCGCATTGACGGAAACAAAATCATCGTCTCGGATTTACTCGGGGAAGAGACGATAATCGAGAACGCCATAATCGAGGAGATCGACTTTCTAGGACACACCACAAAAATAAGGAAAAAATGATTGAAGGCGAAAACATAAAAATCACAATCGGGGAGGTAGAGGAGGAAGACGATTGGGAGGAGGAAGGCCCGAATGTAAAACCGAGTGTGGGAGACCTTCGGGCCTGGGACAGAAAACTTTTAGCCAGATACAAGCCGAAATACCACCCGGTTTCAAAGACATGCACCCTCTGCGCCTTCGGACCCTGCGACCTTAACGCCGGAAGGCGGGGAGCTTGCGGGATAAACTTGAACACGCAGCTTGCCAGAGAAAACCTCCTTTTGAGCATAATAGGCGCTTCCGCCCACTCAGCACACGCAAGACACGGATTGGATCACCTGATAAAAGAATACGGGAAAAACGCGAAGCTTGATGTTGTCGCAAACAGCGAAGTACACGCACCATGGACCATGCTGGTTGCGGGAGTCAAGCCGAAAACCCTGGGTGATCTTGAAAAGCCGATGAGATACGTCGAACAACAGCTGACACATCTTATGAGCGCCATGCACACGGGCCAGGAGTCGGGGGAGCTTGACTTCAACTCGAAAGCATTGCATGCAGGAATGGTCGACCATCTGGGGATGGAGATAGCGGACATAGTGCAGATTTCAGCATTAAACTTTCCGAAAGGGAATGCGGAACCAACGCTTACCGAGATTGGGTTCGGATCGGTCGATGTGAGCAAGCCAGTAGTCTTATGTATTGGCCACAACGTCGCAACCGGGGTCGAGGTCATAGACTATGCCGAAGCAAGCAACGCGGACGTGGAGATCGCAGGCATCTGCTGCACGGCACTCGACATGGCAAGATACAACCCCAAGACCAAAGTCGTCGGCCAACTATCCTACCAACTGCCTTTCGTTCGCTCAGGGATTGCGGACGTAATCGTTTTGGACGAGCAGTGTATCAGAGTGGATACGATAGATAACGCTGAAAAACTTGGGATTCCGGTCATCACGACTTCCGACAAGAATTTGGGAGACCTTCCGGACTACTCCAGGAAAGACGTTGGTGAAATAATCTCAAATCTTACTGAGGGGAAAGCCCGCGGATGCTATATCGGAGACCTGGAGCTTGCAGGTGAAGTTGCGGTCAAGGTCGCAAAGATTAAGAGTAAACTGAAAAAAACATCTAGAAAGGATGTGACTGAGGAGACCATCAAGTGCACTGCATGCGGGCTTTGCACGGAAGCGTGCCCTGTGAAAAACGACGTTCGCGGCATGATCAGAAGCGTTAGGGCAAGGTATTTGAAGCTTCACGACGTGGACGTGACGACCAAGGAGGGGGGAGACACCCTCAAAGCCGCGGTGAATTTACTTCTCAAGGAAAACGCCTACACCCCAACAGAGCTCTCTGAAAAGCTTGGTGTTTCAAGGCAATACGTCTACAAGGTCCTTGAGAAACTGAGCGAGGCCGAGAAGGTGAAGAAGGGGAAGGAAGTCTACTACTCGTTGAACGAAAAGTCTATTAAGCTTCTAAAGGAGGGTGGTTCCGATAAAAAAGGGGAGAAGCCTCTTAGCGAGGAAGAGCTTATGGAATACCTCTCCCACTGCGTTTACTGTGGAAGATGCGAAGGCTTCTGCCCCCAGAAAATACCCATAGTATCAATCTTCACCGAAATCTACAAGAAAAAATTCCAGGCTGACAAAGCCAAGATAAGCCCCGGCCGGGGAGGAATCCAAGACACAGAAATTCGAGAGATTGGAGCGCCACTAGTCTTCGGCGAGATACCTGGAATAATCGCACCGGTCGGATGCAGTTACTGGCCGAGGGGAGGCGCTGAATTAGGAGAGATGATGGAGGAATTTTTAAAGAGAAACTACATTGTAACTGCATCAGGTTGTGCCGCGATGGCACTTGCCACAGACTACTCTGGAACACACAACCTCTATGAAAAATATGGGGGAGGATTCGCGGGAGGAAACCTGGTAAACGTAGGCTCCTGCGTCGCCAACGCCCACATAACTGGAGCGGCAATCAAGGTTGCTAGCATTTTCGCCAAAAGATCGCTTCGGGGAAACTTCGAAGAGATTGCCGACTACGTCCACAACAGAATCGGTGCGGTAGGCCTAGTCTGGGGAGCTTACTCTCAGAAGGCAGTATCGATTGGCGCGGGAGTGATGCGCCTTGGAATCCCAGTGATATGGGGCCCTTCAGGGAGGAAATACCGCAAGGAGCTCGTAGGTGATGATAGCTCGGATTGGAATGTTTACGATACTCGAAGTGAGGGATTGTATGACGTGGGGCCCGTCCCAGAACATCTTTCAGTCGTCGTGGACACGAAAGAGGAGGCTATGGTGTTGATTCCAAAGCTTACTATGAGGGCGAGCGACGGAGTCAAGGGACGGCAGATTAAGGTCGCACACTATATTGACGTAAACAAGAAATTTTTCGGTGAATTACCGGAAGACTTGCACAGGTTTATTAGAACTGAAAAAGACATTCCAATAACTCTTAGGGAGGAAGTTAGATCCTACCTTAAAGATCATGGGTGGAAGCCAGTTGAAATGATTCCGGATCCCACCCTGCTAGAAAGGTTTGGAGGAGGTTTTAAAGGATGAGCAAAAAAATCGATGTTGGAGTGGTTTATGAGGGAGAGCGTATTCGCGGGCCCGAGACATTCGTTGAATTAGGGGGGCCTAAGGTCGATTACAAGGCCGAGTTGGTTCAGATTCGGGGTGAAAAGGAGGTTAAGGATGGGACGGTTAAGGTCGATGGCCCAGACTTATTTGAGCTTGCTGAGGGGGGTAAGCTTCCTTTCGGAATCCTCATCGAAGTCTGGGGTAAGGAGCTGGAAAAAGACTTGGAACCAGTGATTGAGAGGAGAAACCACGACTTTATGAATTACGTGCACGGTGTCATGCACTTGAACCAGAGGTACGACATCTGGATTCGTATTTCAAAGGAGCTTGCGAAAGAGAATGTCTCCTTTAAGGATGTTGGAAAAGCTTTGATCGATTTGTTCAAGATTGAGATGCCGTTCATCGAGAAGATGCAGTTCACGTTCATAACCGACGAAGCGGAAGTTAAAAGATTCCATAAGAGCGCACTGAAAGTTTATGGCGAGAGAGACGCTAGGGTGCGCGGCATGAAGGACTCTGAAGTTGACGACTTTTACGGCTGCATACTCTGCCAGAGTTTCGCGCCAAACCACGTCTGCATGATAAGTCCAGAGCGGCCTTCCCTTTGCGGGGCTTTGAGTTGGATTGACTGTAGGGCTGCTGCGAAGGTCGAGCCTGACGGCCCGATATTCGAGGTGAAAAAGGGGGAGGTCCTGGATGAGGAGAGGGGAGAGTTTGAAGGGGTGAACGAGGAAGTCTTCGACAGGTCCAACAGCAAGAACGAGAGGTTTTACATGTACAGTATGGAAGGGTTCCCCCACACGTCTTGCGGTTGCTTTGAGGCGATAGCGTTCTGCATTCCGGAAGTGGACGGTGTCGGAATTGTTGATAGAAACTTTAAGATTGAGACCATTAACGGGTTGAAGTTTTCCACCATGGCAGGGCAAACGGGCGCTGGCGAGCAGACAGAGGGTTTTTTAGGTTTTGGACTTCAGTGGCTTTACTCGGAAAAATTCCTGTCGGGTGACGGGGGATGGGAGAAGGTAGTTTGGATGCCGAAAACACTTAAAGACAGGTTCAGCAAGTCCATTCCAAAGGATCTTGTAGACAGAATAGCGACTGAAGAAGATGTTTCAGACATAAACGGGCTGACAAGTTTTCTGGAAGAGGAAAAACATCCAGCAGTCTCCGGTGCGAAAGCTGATAAACCAGATTCAGACCCGGACTTGAAAGACAAGCTAGTCGGATACATCGAGGAAAAAGACGGGGAGATCTATCCTGACGAGGCATGTGAGAGACTGGGGATAACCGAAGACGAGCTTATGAAACTAATCGATGTTTTAAGAGATGAGGGTCTATTGGAGTAAGGAGGAAAGATTAAATGACTGAGAAAAAGCCGTTAAAACTGAAGCTTTCGAAGAAGCCTTTGAAGTTGAAGCTTAGGAAAAAGAGCGTGGAAGAGGGATCAACACTGGAAGCGGTGGATGAGCCCATAATAACCGCACCTCAACTAAGTTTTCCAGCTGGCGGGGGCTTGCAGATAATTTTGAAGAACGCGAAAATCCACGCCGACAAAGTGATAATAAAAAAAGTCGAGAAAAAGTAGGAGATGGGAAAAGTCATCGCGGTTTCCGGGAAAGGGGGTGCGGGGAAGACACTTGTGTCAACACTCATTGTCTGCGAACTTGCGAAAGCTGGCGCCGGAAGTGTTCTGGCAATCGACGCAGACCCCGACGCAAACCTTGCGGATTCGCT
>JBDRAY010000077.1:0-2794 GCA_043823295.1 Methanobacteriota archaeon
AAGTTACGCTACTTCCATCTGACAGAGTGACTGAAATTCCGGAATCCTCTAAAAATGCTGAGTTCTTCGCTTTTCCCTGCATGCTGAAGGCACCACCTTTCCGTGTATTTATGATAAAGTACATTTCATTGTCGCTTACTATGACGATGCTGGCATCTGGGAACTGCTTTTTAAAGATGCTCTTATAGGGTAAGCTTATAACCCTTGATTTGCCCAATGACTGAGCATCCTCAAACGCCTGGAGGTAGACGTATGCGTTGTAGAGGAGATACCGGTCGTCTAGATTTGAGATACCTATTATTGTCTTGTCTTTTAGGGCTTGTCGTAGGGCCTGAGAGATAAGGTGTGCATTAGCGAATTTTTCTGCGAGAAGTTCTATTCCATGTGGTAGAATATAAGACGTGTTCCTGCTACCATATGCTCCACCTACTGAGCCTTCGGGGTGTATAAAATAGGATAGGAATTCGAGGGCATGTTTTAATGATTCCCCTACTTTTTCATCTCTTGAGCGAATGTAATATTTTGCAAGATAATCTATTGTCACCGAGTGATATCCAATGTCTGCACCTCCGTACTCCGGGAACCAACCTTCCGGGGACTGCAGAGATAGGAGGAGATCCCGTTTTTTCCTGCACATTTTTTTATATCGTTCATCCCCTGTGAGGGAATGCATGTTGTCTAGGAGTGGAAGAGTCCCCGCCTGCTGGTTTGCGACCCTTATCTCATTTTTCCCGTTAATCCAGGAAACTGCTTTTTTTAGAGATGAGATAACTTGTTCCCGCTGCTGCACGTTATCATCTAAAACACGCAGAGTCTCACTTACGGCGTAGGGCGAGAAGACGGTCGCCACAAAGCTTCCCTCATTGGGATACCACTCATTGAATGAGCCGTTGCTTGATTGTATGCTACTCCAAAAGGATAGTGCTGCATTCACCCAATCGAGAAGTGTCTTATCCCCGTAATATGGTGAACCGGGTATTTTACTGGAATACAAAATGGCGAGAGTCAAACACGCCTCTTGGCATCTCGCCGAGGGCGTGTCAGTAGTCTTATAAAGCCAGAATCCGCGGTCAAAACACCCGTAAGTTCTCGAAAGCGGTCTCCGATCCATAAGACCCAGAAGCCTCGGAACCTGACCCAGTATTTCATCCAAATAAACGTCTTTTCCGTCCATAGCATCTACGATCTCCTAAGCATTTTGGAAACCGTCTTAAAGACTGGGAATGGCAGAACCCGGAAGGCCGAAATGGTTGCGTCCCTGAACCGGTATAAGCCGATTATGAGCAATTGCTTGACAGTGTACAGTGCGCCCGACGGGTGCGCCCCCCGCGTGATGGTGTTGTAAGAAACATCCCTGTCAATGCCCGAAATCCGGGTCCGCGTCAAAGCCCCCTTCTTGAACCCTGTCATGAATTTCTGGGAATCCACGATTTCATCTGCGGAGGCTTCTTCCAGAAATATACGTCCCTCTTTAACGGCACCCCTGACAAGCTTACTACCCAGCTTAGAGCGGACTATCGCGGCAGACCAGCCCCCACCGTCTGGCGCAAGCGAGAACGCATCTCCCACTGAAACGTCAGCCAGCTCGGCTGCGAAGTCGATGCAGTAGAGGCAACGGGGTAGCATGAAAAGGGGGTTCCAGATCTTGTATTCGTCCTTCGCAAGGGTGGCCTTCGAACCGTCCCTGCGGGTTACGACGATACCTCCCGGGTATCCTCCGCCTCGGTATTCGAGTGACGCCACATCCTCCTTTTTAACGTTCATCTTACCCAAGAGAAACTCAAGGCCCCTTGGTTCCGCGTGCCCGAAACCGCAGAAGATGCCGACACGGAACCTTATCTTTTTCTTCAGTCCCGGATTCTCCGCTTCCAGTAAACGAACGCCCTGGATGTTGCAGGATTTCCCGACGACAGCGAGCGCAGAATACTTGCCTGCCTCCTTAAGGGCTTCATTCACCATCACCGCCGAATACTTGGACTGGAGGCTCGCAGCCAACTGCTCGCTTGATTCCGCGATGAACGCCCGCTGACTCAACGGGTCCTCCTCCCCGAATCCCACGACGAGCGCCCCGTCAATCAGTCTCGAATCGAAGGCGTGCGCAAGCAACGCAGTCACAATACCGCCCGAGCTTGCGGAAGACCTCAAATCCTCATCCATCGCGTGCCCGAGATAGACGTTCAGGTACTGTCCCAAATACGGGTCATGCACTCCACCCGAAAACTCCCTTTCCTCAGTCGACGCGAAATCAAAACCCCAGCCGGGACACACGCGCCCGCATAAACCGCAGTCAATGCATACGCTCTCGTCGATGAAAGGGAATCCCCGGCCGTTCTTTCTGATGGCACCACTGGGGCAGGCGACCATGCAGGTGCCGCAAAGCATGCACATGTCACTTTTGATTATTTTTTTCATCCGCCCCTTAACCTTCGCACGTATTTTTTTTATGATGCCAGAATTTGCTATGAAAAACAATACTCTTTTACATAAAAAATAATAGATTAAAACATCTAGCATCCATAATCTATGAAAAAAATACTCCTAATTCATCCGCCTTATCTGGAATTGTATCAGAAATCTACGATAAAATTCGCAGTTCCCCTCATACCCTCCCTAACCTTGGCTACGATAGCCTCGCCCTTAATCCAGGCTGGCCACGAAGTCGAAATACTTGACTGTAATGTGGTGGAAAAATCACTTGAAACAGAAGTTGAAAGTAAAGTCGACTCCTTCCAGCCCGATTACATCGGAGTGACCTTCCCGACGCCACAGTACCGTAATATGCAGAAAATATGTG
>JBDRAY010000078.1:0-2260 GCA_043823295.1 Methanobacteriota archaeon
CAAGCAATCGTAAAACATTGTTTTTCGCCCAGTAAAGTTCTTCATCGGGGATGCAGTCTCTTGGAGTAATGTAAGCCCCGACAACGCCCACGTTCTCGTCTCTTCCGAATTCCTTAACAAGCTCAATAAGGCAGTTTCCTCCCATTAATCCGTCAACGTCAGTATTGACTATGATCTCGGATTCGATTCCACCCAAAACCTCGTTTAGCTGATGAATCTTCCCCCCCCGCTTGGTTTCAATCAATCTGTAGCTTGGGATACCCTTTATTGCATCCTCGATTACTGACTTCGTCCCATCTGTTGACCCCCCGTCAGCGAAAATAATCTCTAACATGTCTTCCGGATAATCCAGTGACCGGAGGTTTGCTATTTTACCCCTGATAAACTCATTTTCATTAAAACAGGGGACGATAACAGTCACGCTTGGATAATCCTTTACAGAGACGTCATTTTTATCACTCACCGATTCTTTTTTCCCGATACGACTCGCAAAAAAAAGAAATAGGACATAACCCGCGTAACCCCACCAAAGAAGCACACTACAAAAAATGTAAACTAACTCGATGTTTGTCATCCTACTAGATATATGACTAACTAAAACTTAAAATTACTCTACAACAAAAGTCCTGTGGACTCCTAATCTCTTTGAATTTCCAAGCGTCTTGCCAAAAACATTATTCAGGGACAATATGTTCCCAGTTATGCCATCATCAACGATATCCAGTTGCGACTCTGTAAGAAGCTTCCTCCAGTTATCAGGATGCCACCTCCTCATTTCATCCAAAAAAGTGACTTTCTGGCGGGAGTCCAAACTCCAGTCTCTTTCATGGGCTCTCTCGACGAGGAAGTGTTTCACGGGGTTTCTCAGGAACTTCCAGGGATTATTTACGATTGATAAGGCGTATCTAATCCATCCCTCAAAACAGAACAGGTACGCAAGGTGATAGGTTGGCGTCGGGACCGACACATACGCCCTAGAAGATGGTTTAAGAACTCTTTTAACTTCTGAAAGGTACCTGGCAGGTTCTGTCGTGTGCTCTAAAACAAAGTTTGACACGACTGTGTTCACGGAATCTTTTTTTATGGGTAGGTGTTGGCTGTCTGCTAGGGTGTTTATTGGGTGATACGCGTAGTGGTCTGCGCGGATGTCCACTCCGAAGACTTCTGCATCTACTTTGTTCTTCAGGTATGCCTTGAAGTTTTGGCTGCCGCAGCCGTCATCCAAAAGGAATCCTTCACTGATTTTCCCTGCCAGGTACTCGAAAGTCAGTCTCGTCGAGGGCACTAAACCGTCCTCGTTGAATGCCCGTATCTCTCCGTCAAAACATTCAATGTCGCCGGTGTATTTAGTGCAGTCTCTGGGGTCTTCGCTCTTTGAATTGAATACCGGAGTCTTAACTTTAACAAGCCCTTTCAGCGGGCACGCGTCCGCGCAGGCTCCGCAGTGGGTGCAGGATTCGTTTATGTGAATCCTCTTCGATTTTACTCCCGGCAAAATTTTCTTAAAGTAGAAGGCGTTGGCTGGACACGCTTTCATGCACTCTAGCCTGCATTTTTTCGGGTTACATTTTTCTGTGAAATACACTACGTCTCCCATGCGGTAAGCTCTCGAGGATCCTTCACACACGAGGAATAGGCTACCCTCTTTTTCCATGAGGGTGAGTGAATCACTCTCTTTTGTACAGGAGGGGCATGCGAGTTTTTCGAGGTGGGATTCTTTTATGGAGAAATGGGTCATCTTTATATGGTCTTGTATATTACTGCTGAATAGTCTTTGTTCTCCCCGATGACTGTGTGTATCGTTGTTTTTTCCCGTATGAATTCGTTGATGACTGCCACGTCATAGGGGCTTAGATAGTGTTTTTCAGGCGTTCCGGAGAATACGAAATAATCTATTTCTGGGAGAATCTGTCTGTATGATTCATCCATTGGGTAAGAGCCCATGTGGACGAACGTGTATAGTCTCAGTTTTTCCCCGGAATCCTTTAGTATGAAGTAGGGGTCTGGTGTGCTGGCGACAAGTACTGTTGAATCTTCAGGGAGCTTTTCCAGTATCTCGGAGCTGAATTCCCTGTAATCTGTGGGTGAATTTATTGTCTTCATTAATATGCTGGCGTCTACGGTCATGAAGAATGCTATCAGGATGATTATGGCTGCTTTTGTCGCGTACTCTACTGGCGTCTTATGGAAACCTGAGAGCGAGTAGTTTTTAATGGATAATGCGGCTGCTAGGTAAAGGAATGGCTGTATGTAGATGTTG
>JBDRAY010000079.1:0-4454 GCA_043823295.1 Methanobacteriota archaeon
AAAACCATTTGAATACGACATTCCTTTAAATTAACAGATAGAGTGAGGCAAAGTAGACTCCTACCAGAATTAGGAAGAATGCTGAAACTTCCTCGATAAACCTCTGGTTCTTCCGGAGGAATGAGAATGTATTTATTGCCACTCCAGATGCGAATCCGAGGACTAGGACTGGAAATGATAGTGTGAAGGAAAATATGGCGAGAAGAATTAAACCCTGAAAAACCGTTGAAGCTGAAGCTATTGCAGGCAGAATCCCAGAAATTAGAAGGCCTGCATTGCAGGGGGTTATAACCGTTCCAAAGGCGAATCCCGTCGCTACTGCCCCTAAATACCCCTTCAGGGATGGTTTCTTAACAACTTGAAAAACCCCCCCAAACTTTTTGAATATGAATGTTCGCCCAGCCATAAACCAGCATAAAAAAGCTGCGAGCAAGTAAAGCCTTCCCCTAAAAAGCTCTACTTGCCCGATGAACTCGAAACCGAGAATCGTCGAGATTGCACCAGCCGCAGCATACATCGTAAAATAAGTGCCGGCAAGGCCCAAGGCGAAAAAAATTGAAATCAATCGTGGATCCTCCCTTGCCTTTGTCATCTGGTTTAATAAAACCGGATACAATGGCAGGGCACACGCAGAGACGCCTGCAAGAAGGCCCGAACCCGCAACAACCAAAACATCCAAGCTCATCTTATCCTGCACCTGCCGTCAGAAGCTGATTTAATTCGATCCAACAACTCGTTTTTAGATAGAAGCCCTTCAGACACGAAACGCCCGGAAGGGCCTTCAATGACGATGACCGGAGTTTCCGCGAAATTACTGTCCGGAAACAAGTCTTTCACCTCATCCAAGTTCCCGGCGTCGAGAATGGATAAGAGCTCGTAGGAAACACAGTCCCTGTTTTCACCGACAATGTCCGCCGCCCACGGTCTCATCCGCATGCAAAAAGCGCAGTTAGGTCGGTCGTAAAACCTGAAAACCACCTTGCCTTCGCCGATAGCGGCTTCTCGTTCGCCGGTTGTCTGCCTCAACTTCACGGCTGGAGATAGGCCGAACCTTAGGGGATAAACGTTAAAGATATGCATTGCACTTCCATACCCCTCCTTTTCCGCAGTGATCTCGTGGTCTCCCCCTGAGACTGAATTGAAGACAGCCAATCCAGAATCATCAGTCAGGTATCCTCCGCTACCGTCCATATAAACTGAAGCACCAGAAACCGGAATCTCCTGAGCGTAGACTATGATCTCGACGTCATCATCCAAATAGAAAGCGCCCTCTGGGAGCAGTATTGACAAGGAAGGAGTTTCCAAAATCTTTATCATCGACGTCGAAGTCACCTCACTATTGCCCTCAACAAGGATTGTGGAAGTTGATGTGGATGTTGTAGCTGTCTCCGTTATTGATGTAGTCGTGGATTCCACAGGTTCATCAAAACTTACGTTCGATCCAAAAATTACGGCAATAACTGAGAAAACTGAAACTACAACAATGAAAATAATTATTGTAGAAAATAACATAATCTCAATTTTATGTCCTGGTTTTTTCATCTAAATTTTAAGCTCGGGTTTTTGTACAACAATAACAAATGATTCTCTCAAGTTCATCATCGCTTGGATTCTCTAAAATTTTCAAAGCAGTATCTTTCATCAACTCCTCATAATCCTCAGACATTTTCTTAGATTTGCCTCTCTTCTTGTGAAGATACTGTGAAACCGCAGAAGCCGTAACTCCCAGCTTTTCCGCCACATCCTTCTGACTCAAACCACTTTTCACAAGCTCGCGAGCCAAGTCCGCTCTAATCTGAGGGAGTGTATACCAGATGGCCCTCTCACAGGGAAGTTGCATGGACTATTATTATTAACAATTGTTTTTATACGCGGTATTTAAAACAACTCGGCATAATTATCTTCCCTATGGAAAAAATCGATGCTTACGGGATGCTGAATAAAATAAAGGCGGAAAAACCTCTAGTCCACCACATTACGAACTGGGTCACAATATACGACTGCGCCAACATGGTCAGGTCTTTCGGCGGTTTGCCTGTCATGGCTCACGCCCGAGAGGAAGTCGAAGAGATGGCGGGGATATCACAGGCACTAGTCTTAAACATCGGGACATTAACACCCGAACTAGTCGAGACCATGATAATTGCCGGGAAAAAAGCGAATGAAAAAGGGATTCCAGTCATATTGGATGCGGTAGGAGTGGGGGCGACCAAACTTCGGACTGAAAGCGCACTGAAAATACTTAAAAACGTGCACGTTGATGTGGTGAAAGGTAATGAAAGCGAGATTGGAACACTCGCCGGCGCGGAAGCAGAGACGAAAGGCGTAGAGAGTATGGGGGTTAAGGGAGACATAATAGAGATTGCGAAAAGCCTTGCGACGGAAAATGATCAGACTGTAGTCGTAACAGGTAAAACCGACAAAGTTGTCTCCAAGGAAAAGACGTATCTTGTGGATAACGGCCACTCCATGATGGGCTCGATCGTGGGGACTGGGTGCATGGCGGCAAGCGTTATCGGGGCTTTTTGCGCGGTCGAAAAAGATTACGCGCTCGCAGCTTGCGCGGCGCTAGCCTGCTTTGGGATTTCCGGAGAGCTTGCAGCAGAAAAGTCGAATGGGCCCGGTAGTTTCAAAGAGCAATTGTATGACGAAGCATTCAACCTGGATGAGGATACAGTCCTAAAAAGAATCAGGATTAGCTCACAATGAATCTGGAATTTGACTTGTATTTCATAACTGATCGTGGATTATCGCTTAAACCAGATGTTGAGGTCGTGGCTGACGCTCTCACCGGGGGAGTGTCAGTCGTGCAGTATCGTGAGAAAGAGTATTACACGGAAAAGATGGTTGAAACCGCCTTAATGATTAAGAAATTGTGCAGTGAAAAAAAATGTCTTTTCCTGGTAAACGATAGAATCGATGTCGCACTCGCATGTGACGCTGACGGAGTGCATCTAGGCCAAGATGACATGCCGTATCAAATTGCTCGAAGATTATTGGGACCCGATAAAATTATTGGGATTACTGTGCGCGATGTCGGCAAGGCGTTGGATGCCGAGAAGGCGGGAGCCGATTACCTGGGCGTTTCCCCGATTTACACAACTTCGACCAAGCTTGATGCGGGGGAGCCCGGTGGATTAAACTTGATGAGGGAAGTTAAATCGGCTGTAAAAATTCCTTGTGTTGGTATTGGCGGGATAAACGAGTCGAATATGATTGATGTTTTAAAGGCAGGGGCTGACGGCGTGTGCATGATTTCCGCAGTTGTTTCAAATGAGAACGTCACTGAAACGGTTAAAAGAGTCATACGGAAAATAGAGTCCACTCGAACATGAATATAAAGGATTTTGGGGGGGGAGTTCGCACTGATAAATATGATTTCAAAGAACACGTCTAATCCAGACGTGATTGTCGGAATAGGCGATGATTGTGCGGTACTGAAATACTCGAAAGACGAGCATCTGCTCTGGACTGTGGACATGATGGTGGATGGGGATCATTTCAGAACTGACTGGATGACGGGAGGTCAGGTCGGAGCGAAAACCGTGGAATCGAATGTGTCCGACATCGCCGCCATGGGAGGGCTTCCGAAATACGCGTTAGTTTCGCTCGCACTCACAGATGAATCGACCATTGAGTTCGTAGAGGATTTGTATCATGGAATGCGCTCTTGCGGGGAGAAATATGGTTTAGAGATTGTTGGAGGTAACACGACGCACAGCAAAACGCTTACGATAGACTTTACCTTACTAGGCGTTGTCGAGAAGAAATCATTGATTCTTCGATCAGGTGCTTGTGTGGGGGACTTGATTTGTGTTACGGGGGACTTGGGAAAATCCAGGGTAGGCCTCGAGTTATTGTTGGCTGGGAAAACAGGGTTTACTGATGCATACTTGAATCCATCCTGCAGGCTTTTCGAGGCGCGAGAAATTGCAGGATATGCAAGCAGTATGATTGACGTCTCTGACGGCCTATCAAGTGAGGTAAACCACATCTGTCAAATGAGCGGTGTCGGTGCCGAGGTCTTTGAAAAAGAGATTCCGATATCGGAAAAAACTCGCAAGGCTGCAAAATCCTTGGGCAAAGACCCTCTTGAATACGCTTTGCAGGGTGGGGAAGATTACGAGCTAGTGTTCACAGTTTCCGCGGAAAAATATTCAAAGATAAATGTTGAATGCCCTGTATCTGTGGTGGGAAAGATTCTCCCTGAAAGTTCAGGGACTAATTTAATAGATTCAAAGGGAGTTAAGAAACCCCTTCGTGGCGGATATGATCATTTCAATAATTCCTTATAATCCAGTTTCTTTTTGGAAACCTGTGGGTTTTTATACTAGAATGCGCTCTTATTAACAATTGTTAATAAAATGGGCAGACAACTACAAACCACGGACAAGCAAAACCCAGACTTCTACTGTAGCTGTCAGTGTCGGCTCTAAATAACCCCACACCAACCT
>JBDRAY010000080.1:0-15603 GCA_043823295.1 Methanobacteriota archaeon
GGCGAAGATAGGAGTCTGTGATACAACGTTTGCGCGCAACCTTTTTAACAAAAAGGTTCCGAGAAAACGCTTCGCGTTTTCTGGACACAAAATTGCATCGCAATTTTGCTGTGATCAAAAATGTGTGGGGTCCGCTAACGCTCACCCCACCGTGCATGAGGAGGATGAATGGCGAAGATAGGAGTCTGCGACACAACGTTCGCGAGATACGATATGGCGGCGGACGCGATAGACGAGCTTAAGAAAAATGCGGGTGGAGTGAAAATAGTCCGCTACACCGTCCCCGGGCTAAAGGATTTGCCGGTCGCTGCGAAAAAACTCATTGAGGAGGAAGACTGTGACATAGTCATGGCGTTTGGAATGCCAGGCGCAAATGAAAAAGACCGTGTTTGCGCAAATCAAGCGTCCACGGGACTTATAAACGCCCAGCTAACCACAAACACGCACGTAATAGAAGTCTTCGTGCACGAAGACGAGGCAGACTCGGATGCAAAACTCGCCGAACTCATGGAAAAAAGAGCGAGAGAGCACGCACTAAACGTCGTGGACTTGCTCGTGAACCCCCGGAATCTAACAAGGCTTGCGGGCTCGGGGCAGAGGCAGGGCGGGCTGGATGCTAAACCTCTTAAGAAATGAAAATTCGAAAGGCAGTACCTGAAGACCTCAAGGTCGTGCACGGATTAATAATGGAATTATTTGGGCAGGAGCGTGAGACGTGGGACTTAGAGCTTAAATCGCCCGGTGAGGTTTCAGACTACTACAATAATCTTTTAGGCGAGAAGCTTTCAGAAGAGTATGCGGTCATTTATCTCGCCGAAGAGAACGACCAAGCCTGTGGGTTCGCGTTAGCTTACATTCTTGAGGATGAATTACACACATACAATGATAAGGCTTACATTCGCACAATCTACGTCAAACCCGGATTTAGGAAAACTGGTGTTGGAACCCTGCTCATCGAAAAAATTTTAGGCTGGGCGCGGGACCTGAAAGCGGAGTGCGCGGAAGCCGACGCCTACGCTGAAAACAAGGAAGGCCTAGCCTTCTGGGAGCACGCAGGATTCAAGCCGAAATTCACGCTCGTGTCAAGAAAAATTTGAGGTGGAAAAAAATGACTGAGAAAATAAGTTTAGGTATTGTGGCAAGCGAATTCAACTACGACATAACATCGGCTATGGTGGAACTTGCGAAAGAGCACGCCGACTTTCTGGGGGCTAGTGTCTTCCAGATCGTTAAGGTTCCGGGAGTCTTCGACATGCCGCTTGCGGTTAAAAAACTTTTGGAGAAAAAAGACGTTGACGCCGTCGTAACACTTGGGTGCGTCATCGAAGGCCAGACAGAACACGACGACGTGGTCATACAGCACGCCAGCCGAAAGATTGCGGACTTGGCCTTGGAATACGACAAGCCCACAGCGCTCGGAATCTCGGGTCCCGGCATGAGCAGGCTCGAAGCCCACAAGAGGGTGGAGTACGCAAAACGGGCCGTGGAAGCTGCGGTGAAAACCGTGAAGGTTGTGAGGAATATTTAAAGGAGCCCGGAAAATAAGTTCACGGTGGTTTTAGGGTGCAACCGCATGTAATACTCAATTCTGCGATGAGCTTGGACGGGCAGATCGGAAAAAAGGGCCAGCAGATAGTATTCTCTAACAGGATCGACAACTACCGGGTGCAGGAGCTTCGCGGAAGCGTTGACGCCGTCATGGTAGACGTCGAGACCATCATAAAAGACAACCCTGACTTGCATGCTCCAAGCGCTGCCGAGAAAGCACCCGTCAAAGTCGTCGTCGACAAAAACTGTGAAATACCCTTGGATTCTAAAGTCCTTGAAGGCGAAGACGAGGTGATAATCGTAGTAGCTTCAACAGCCACGAAAAGCCGAATCGAAAAACTAACCAAGCTTCGCGAACGAATCGAAGTCTTAACTTCAGGGAAAAACGCCGTAAACCTTGAAAACCTGCTTTGGACGCTCTATGAGAGAAGGATCAGGAAAATACTACTTGAAGGCGGCCGGGCCCTAAACCGCAGGATGCTCGATGAAGGCTTGGTAGACGAAATTTATTTGACTGTTGCGCCCATGCTCATCGGCGAAGGCTTGAACTTTTATGAGAGCAAGGAAAAGCAGAAGATAGAGCTTAATCTCGCGGGGATTTTACAGTACGGCGACCAGGTTGTCTTGCACTATCACGTCAAGAAGTAGCGGTTTTTATGGAGCGTATTCTAGTCTGCGGTTTGAATTGCCGTCCAGTCGCGCTTTCCGCGAAAGCCTTGGGTTTTGAAGTTTGCGTTGTCGATTTCTTCGGGGATGTAGACTTAAAGCGTAATGTCGACAAGCTTTATTCCCTCGGAGGGGAATATGACTCGCAAAAGCTTTGTGGTCTGGCAGTTTCGGTTGCGGAAAAAGGCTCTTTTGACGGTGTTTTTTTGACTTCGGAACTTGGCTGTAATGCAAGTTATGTTAAGGCATTCGAGCCATACTGCACCATTTTGGGAAATGACTTGAAAACCGTTGCTGCTGTGAGAGACTGGAAGAATTTTTTCAAAAAGCTTTCGGAGCTTGACATACCCCACCCGAAAACACGGGTAGTGTCGAGTGAGGGTGAAGTTGCTGGGGTGGTGGCTGAGATTGGTTTTCCCCTCGTGGTCAAACCAACTCACGGTTCGGCGGGTTTCGGCGTGATCCTGGCTGAAACTGAAAGTGAAGTCTATGATTCACTAAAACATTATGGAGTGATACTCGTCCAAGAATACATTAAAGGGGTTGATGCGAGCGTTAGTGCGTTGGGATCTGGCAAGGCAGTTAAACCATTGTCTTTTAACAGGCAGTTTCTAGGCATTGAGTTTCTGGGTTGCACTCTTCCCTTCCAATACTGCGGGAACATGGTACCCGTAAAACATGGGCTTGCATCTGAATGCAAGCGAATAACTGAACTGATTGGATCCCAATTCAATCTGAAAGGATCCTTTGGAATAGACTTTGTAATCGCCGACAAACCCTATGTCATCGAAGTAAACCCCCGGTTTCAAGACACATTAGAGTGCGTTGAAAGAGTATACGGGATAAACCTGGTTGAACAGCACCTTAATTCGCTTGAAGGAAGACTCCCAAACAATATGGAAGCTTCAAAAGTCTGTGCAAAAGGAATCCTCTATGCCGACTCAGACCTCACGGTTTCAGGGGATCTCACAAAAATTTCCGAGGTAGTAGACTTATACAAGCCAGGGACGAAAGTAAGCAAGGGTGAGCCAGTCTGCAGTGCCTTCGGCGTGGGAGCCCGTGCAGATGAAGCGCTTAATAATCTTAAAATAAAAGTAGGAGAAATCCAAAAGAATCTTTTGAAGGTGAATCAATGATGCAAATCATCGCAGGGTACTTCATCCTCCTGCTCGCCATAGGATTTTACACCAGAAAAACAAAAACCCTAAGCGAATTCATGCTCGCGGGAAAAAACTTATCCTTCTGGGTTCTCGTAGCCTCGATTGCAACCACATTCTACGGTGCGACAGCAATCCTTGGTGGGGCAGAATTATCCTTCTACTTCGGTTTGGGTGCCCTCTGGTTTATGATTCCATTCTACCTTGGAAACATCTTAGTGTTTTATTTCATGGGAAGAATTGAAAACTCCCAAGCTGAGACGTTTCCCGACTTTCTAGGGCAATTCTACGGAAGCAAGACAGTGGTCGCATCCGCACTATTACTCTCGTTTCTATGTCTCGTCCCCGGTTCAATCATCGCTGCCGGAAAGATCATGCACTTCATACACCCAATAACCCCTGAATTCTGGATGACTGCTATCGCAATAATTGTAACCCTCTACACTCTTTTAGGGGGAATGAGGGCTGTATCCTACTCAGACGTACTACAGTTTGTGATAATGATTGCAGGGCTGCTCATACTACTCCCCTTTGCACTGCAATATTCTCCAGACTTCATAAACCAAATTCCTGCTGAGAGTAAAAACCCTTTCTCATATTCTTCAATGTTTCCCCAAGACGCCTTAAGATGGGCGATACTTCTTCTCTTTCTGCCCATAACTTCAGCCCCCCTCTATCAAAGGTTTTTCGCAACGCAGCCGAAAGTAAACCGGAAGAAAGCAATAGTCTACACAATACTCTTCTACATGATAGTTGACGTAATAGTCTTGACTTCAGGACTCATCGCCCAAGCGAACGCCGAAACCTTAGGGATTTCCGAAGAAAACGCGGACATAGCCTTCATAATACTCGGGCTTACAATACTACCCGCCCCCATAAAAATATTATTCTCACTGGGGATGCTTGCCGCAATAATGAGCACCGCCGACTCATGGCTTCACGCCGGAGGATCCTCCCTCGCTCACGATGTGCTAAGAAAATTAAGCAAGACTTCCGAAGAAAAGCTCGTAGTTGCTTCCAGGATACTCATCCTGGCTCTAGGACTTGTCAGTCTAGCACTCGCCTTATACTTCAACGACTTCTTAGAAGCCTTGACCTTCCTTCTCACAGTCTGGATTTCGGGAATACTCGTTCCCACGCTCGCAATACTATCGAATAAAAAAATAACCGAAAAAAGCGCATTTTACGCAATAATTGCCGGTGGATTATCCTCAATAATCTGGGGGCTTGCAACTCCACTTCCAATAGACCCCCTGTTTGTCGGACTAGCATTCTCATTTTCCGCAGCCATTCTTTTTAACCGGCAACCCTAAAAGAATAACGTAAAATGGGCGATAAACTCAAACTTCCCGGCAATCCCAAAGACGTCGTCATGCGGTTCGCACCGAACCCGAACGGCCCCTTAACATTAGGCCACGCGCGAGGAGTAGTCGTAAACAGCGAGATGGTTGCAAAATACGGGGGAAAATTAATCTTGCGCTTTGACGATACTGACCCCCGGATTAAAAAGCCGATTCTTCCCGCATACGATTGGATTGAGAAGGATATGGAATGGCTTGGTGCTAAACCAGATGAAATCGTCATCGCCTCCGAGCGGATTCCAGTCTACTACGAGCACGCTGAAAAGCTTATTGAATTGGGTAAGGCTTACGTGTGCAAGTGTGAGCGGGAGGAATTCAAGAGCCGGAAAGCCCAGGGCCAGGTCTGCGCGTGCAGGGAGTCGGAGGATTCCTTGGATGGCTGGAAGCAGATGCTTGAAGGCAAGTTCGAGGAAGGTGAAGCAGTTCTTAGGATAAAGACTGACATGCATCATCCAAATCCCGCATTGCGGGACTGGGTCGCATTTCGCATAATAAAGGAGGATCATCCGCGAGTTGGGGGAAAATACGTCGTGTGGCCTATGCTAGACTTTGAGTCCGCGATAGAAGACCACTTGCATGGAATAACCCACATAATCCGTGGGAAAGACCTCATGGACTCCGAAAAAAGACAGACCTACATATACGACTACCTCGGTTGGAAGTATCCGAAAGTCATCCACTGGGGAAGGCTTGCGATACACGAGTACGGTAAATTCTCCACATCAGAAATGTCAAAGGCAATAGCGGAAGGAAGATACTCCGGTTGGGATGATCCAAGCCTTCCAACCTTAAGGTCCCTCAAACGCCGGGGAATACAAGCTGCGGCCATCCGGACCCTCATGACGGATCTGGGCTTAAGCCTCGCAGACATTACAGTCAGCCTTGAAAACCTTTACGCTGAAAACAGAAAGCTTATTGACGGAACATCAAACAGATACTTTTACGTGGAAGACCCGGTGAAAGTCACAGTAAAAAACTCCCCGTGCAAGACCTTCAGGATGCCGCTTCACCCCGTACACAGGGACAGGGGCGTTCGGGAACACGCGTTGAGCAATAAGAATGGTGAGGCGGAAATATTCATTTCAAAGGATGACGCGTGCAAGCTGGAGAGAGGCGACGTACTCAGGCTTATCGGATACTGCGCAGTCGAAGTCGAGTCAGTCGAAGGAAACTCGGTATTCAAAGCTTCAACCCAAAAACCGAAAGGAAAGATACAGTGGGTTCAAGACGGAGTCAACTGCACCATAGTAAAACCTCACGGAACCACTCAAGGACTATGCGAGAAAAACTGCCTTAAACTCGAAGAAGGTGACGTAATCCAGTTTGAAAGATACGGATTCGCAAAGCTAGACGAAAAAAAAGAAGACGAATTAATCTTCTACTACGCCCACCGATAAAAAAAATTTTATTTATAAACCATAACTACCATATTCTTGACCTGAATTTTAGATGATCCGATGAATTCAATGAGGTGATAATTATGAATTACGTAAAGTTTGAAGCTCCAAAGGAATTAATAGATAATTCCTTGGAAGCTCTGGAAATTGCACGAGACTCCGGGAAAACCAGGAAAGGAACCAATGAAGTTACGAAAGCCTGCGAGAGAGGCACCGCCAAACTCGTATTAATCGGCTCCGACGTAGACCCACCAGAGATAGTCATGCATCTTCCAATGTTGTGCGAGGAAAAAGAGATTCCCTACATCTACGTGGCAAAGGCGGAGATAGGGGAGTCAATCGGAATACACGTTCCCACAGCTTCAGCATGCATTGTGGAGGAAGGAAAGGCAAAAGACCTTATCGAAGAAGTTAAGAAAAAACTCTCCGAAATCAAGAAGTAAAGATGGTTAACGCTGAAGTAGTGAAAATTATCGGTCGAACCGGAATATACGGGGAAGTCATACAAGTCATGTGCAAGATAAAAGAAGGCGACACAGAAGGGCGAGTAATCCGCCGAAACGTCCGAACACCCGTAAGGCAGGGAGACATACTCGACCTTCGAGAGTCTGAGAGAGAGGCAAAACCAATCAACAGGTAAAAAATGGATTGCACATTCTGCAGTAAAAAGATCGAGAAGGGAACAGGCCTAATACACATAAACCGGGCGGGAAAAGCCCTAAACTTCTGCTCCTCAAAATGCAGGAGAAACCAGCTAGACCTAAAAAGAAAACCCCGGAAAGTCAAGTGGACTAAAACCTATCGGGAAGAAAAAGAAATCAGGGTGCGCGCTCAAACGCAAGTGAAAGAGACTCAAACTCCAGTGAAAGAGAAGAAGGAGGAGACTCCAAAACCAATAAAAACCGAGAAAAAGAAAAGCAAGCCAACTCCAGTGAAAAAGGCTTCCGCAAAGAAATCTAAACTTAAAACATGAACACCTTGATAATCATTAAACCCTGGGCGGTTCAAAGAGGGTTGGTTGGTGAAATCCTCGCAAGATTCGAGAGACACGGTATTCGGATTGCAGCGGTAAAATCACTACGTCTGTCAAAAGAGAAGGCTGAAAAGCTTTACGCAGTACACGAGGGCAAACCCTTCTTCAAAGATGTGGTAGGTTACATGACATCAACCCCCATCGTGGCCGCCGTCCTTGAAACTGACATGCTTGATGATGAAGCCGCGGTCGCATTAGTCAGGAAAATCGTGGGCGCGACAGACCCCACGAAAGCCGAGATGGGCACCATCCGAGGAGACTTTGGAATGAGAAAAGACCGCAATATAATCCATGCGTCCGACTCGCCCGAATCCGCTGAATACGAAATACCACTATTCTTCACTAAAAATGATATAGTATCCTATGCAAAACAGGTGATTTAACAATATGACAACAGCATTTGAGATAAAACCAGACAAACTGATAAAGGCAGTAGCCATTGATCTGAAAGACAACGTGAAAATTCCAAAACCTGATTGGTCAGACACAGTCAAAACAGGCTCCAACAAGGAAAGAGCTCCAGACGACCCAAACTGGTGGTGGATGCGCACTGCATCAATACTCCGGAAAATATATATTGGAGGGCCAGTGGGTGCAAGCAAACTCCGAGTAGAGTATGGTAGTGCGAAAAATCGAGGTAGAAGACCAGAACAATTCCGCAAGGCAGGAGGCAAAGTCATCCGCACGATACTGCAGCAGCTCGATGAGGCAGGATTCACCGAAAAAGACACAAACAAATTCCGCGGGAGGAAACTCACACCAAAGGGGTGCTCATACCTTGATAAAATAGCCTCGAAGCTCGAAAAAACCGACAATGTCTGAGCTAGACGAACTTAGAGCAAAGCGCATGCAGGAACTAATGCAATCTCAGGGTGCGCAGGATCCTCAACAGCAGATTCAGCATCAGATGCAGCAGCAGGAGGTTGAACGTCAAATCCACCAGATTATCTCTCAAGTACTTTCTCCTGAAGCTCGTGAGAGGCTTGGAAATATTCGTGCTGCGCGGCCGGAGCATGCACGTCAGATAGAGGTTTTATTGATTCAACTCGCCCAATCCGGAAGGCTTCCTGCGAAAATTTCTGACGACCAGTTCAAAGAGATTCTGGGAAAACTTAAAGGACAGCAGAGGGATACTAAGATTTCTAGAAGATAATCTTTCAAATGTCTGCCAGTTCCCTGTCTAATTCGTCTGTGTCTATCTCGTCTGAGTCCTCTTCTCCTGGTTTATCCTCTTCTTCGAACTCGTAGCCTAACTCACCTAAAATGTCCTCCTCCTTCTTTTTCTCTGCATGTATTCCCCCACCTCTTCTGGCAACGACTAAGGCTGCGCCGAGTATGAAGAATCCGGCTAAAACAATAGCCCACTGGTTCCTTGTGAAAGGCCCGATTTTCCCTCGTAAAATCTCCTCTAATTGGCTTGAAACATCGTATAGCTGGGAACTCAATGCGGTTTTTTCCCTCTCAAGGTTTTCTATTTGAGATTCAAGTCCGCCTCTGTCGTTTTCCATTCGAAGTTTTTCCAGTTTAAGCTGTCCTATCAAGACTTGGCACTCCTCATAGCTGAAATTTCCTCTGACATCGGGGACGGTGATGCTAAGCCAGTCGATCATGTTTTGGGCGAATACCATGTTGTCGTGTAGTTTTATGTTGGGGTCGATTAGCATGTCAGAGTCTGAAAGACCGAATACTAGTCCTTTGCTGAACAGGGTGGCTGCCGCAACACAGGGGTAGCTTCCAGTCTGGAATGATTGTGTGTCCGAGTAAGTGTCGCTGTCTCCCGAAACAATGCATTCTGCGTTTCCTGATATGAACATTCCGTGTCCATTGTAGAAGCCCAGTTTCGAAACCCCCTTCCTGATAATCCTGGTTGTCTCACTTTCAGTGAACCTGTCTATCACGAAGTTTTTGGAATCCATTTCAGGTATTGTGTCGGTTGCGTCGACGAGTACTCCGTCGTCCATTGTCATTCCGAATGGAATCATGAGTTGGTTCGAATCAGAGGGCTGTCCCCCTAAAATTAAGACGCCGCCGCCCTTAGTAGCAACAAACCATAATATTGCGGATAATTCCTCAATTTTTAGTTGAGCGCTAGGTCTGATAATTAATATGTCATATGTTGAAAGGGATTCTCTTGAAAGCCCTCCCTTGCTGATTGAGGCAATCTCGTATCCTTCAGCCCTGATTTTCCTTGCGAACTCGGATAATCCCCCATCCTTTGTATAAGTTCCGGGAGTGTTTATTTCATAAAAAATTATTTTTTTAACAGACTGTACACTAGAGGATAAGAGCACTAAAGCCAATAAAATCATTAAATTCTTCTTAAAATCCATCTGCGTCAACTAAATATTACTTTAATAAATTAAAAATCCGTCATTTACTCAATAACTGTCTCGCCCTCATCCTCCATATCCCAATTCTCTCCTCGGAAATCCCAGTATTTTCGACTATCCAATCGATATCCATCTCAGCGAGTTTTTCAAGGGAGTCGACTCCACCGTATCTCAGCCTGTCTTGGGCGACTCTTCCAATACCTTCAATGTCTGTTAAAGAGTATTCCATCTTCGATTTTTCAACGGGTTTTGGGGGTGGAACATCCTCGTCTCCTCCACTTCTTCTCAAAACTCTTATGTATAGGAAAAAGATTGCGAATACAACGCCAAAGACTAGCGCGAAAATGATTGCGAAAATTGATGTTGAGCTAAATTCACCTGAATCTTGAGTTTCTTCTTCCATGCCAACACCTACCTTAAGGCTTGTTGACGTGGTTGAAGTTGACGTTTTTTCAACCGAGGTTGTGGTGGGCTTAAGGCTTGTTGAACTTGATTCTTCCACATCAATTGTCGTGGTGGTGGATTGGGGTGTTGTGGTTGTTGAAGTCGTTGTTGAAGTCGTTTGAACTGAGGTTGTTGAAGTCTCGACAATCTCAGAACCCAAAAGTATCTCACCGTCATAAGCCTTAATCTCATTAGCCTTCTCAATCAAACCGTCTAGAATGCTCGCAATCTTTGTGTCCGTCACTATGAAATCCTGTGGATGAGAAACCTTCTTGCTCTGGCCGGCCCGAGGCTCCCAATACTCGTAAACACACTTGTTTCTGACACTCCAATCGCCATTCGTCCAAATCACCTCATCAACATTCGACTTGAAGTATTCAACACACTGCTCATTTTCTATTGTTATCTGGTAAGGTTGGAAAAACCTTTTGGAATAATAGTCTGCCCCAATGCAAAAAGCATAAAGTCTAGTACACTCTCCTGCGAGATTCTTAGATTTAGTAAACCAATTTTCAGCCTGAACTTTCGCAGGAGCATCTTCTTTACTCCCGCACAAGTATCCTGCCGCAAACCCCCTCACCGGACATAGGGAGTAATCATGGTGCTTTGAATCATCCTGAAACACATCGTCTACTACGCTCCAAGGCATGACGGTGAGGTCTTCACACAAATCCTTGTAGCCGCCGTCAAGTAGTGAGCACATCTCCTCGATTCTAGTGCTTACAAAACACTTGGCGTAGATATCTTCCCCGAAAGCTTGTGACACGGCTTGCCTGCAAAAGTATTCACGTGTATCCGGCCCCCACGCTGAGGATGTGGTGGTAAGAAAAATAATTACAGCTATACAAAAATAGATTTTCAACGAACTCATGTTATGTAATTTATTCGCAAGGGACATTAAATTAATTTAAGTTTATCTCACCCCTCAAAGTATGCTTTGCAAAGCTTTCACCGACAAAATTCTTGTAAGAGAGTTCAACTCCAATCCGAAGATAATCCGAATCAACCACAGTCATGGGAGGACAACCCTTAAATTCCACTATAAAGGATTTAGCCCCCTGAGAAATCTCAACTCCCACATCAGTTAAATTCTCACCACTCACCATAACGTCGCCTGAACATTTACGTGAATTCTCAGCATTAAAAGCCTGGGCGGATACTACAATCATCTTCAAGTTCGGTTTAATAAAATCTATGTGAATGTCTCCTGAAGGGGAAACAGTAGTCCCGGGCAAAGGTTTGACCGCTCCAAAACCCACAAGTGTCTCCTGACCACTGAACATCCTTACTGCGAATTTTCTGGCAGAAGAAAGCATATTCTCCTTGTCCGGCTTTTCAAAAGGTTTTTTAACGAAATCCAAGATCATCTCTGTAAAATGCAAGTCAACCCCCAACACATAAGTCACGTAAAACACAATCAAGAAAAACACAGCTATAACAGATACGACTGCGTGTTTTCTAAGCACCACAACTTTTGGTTTATCAATCACATCCAAATTGTCAATATTGTTTTTACCCGCCTTCAAAGCAGTCAACTCGCGAGTAATATCTGCTAGAGCCTCCTGAAGTCCAACATGCTCGTCATGGTATGCGGCTTCATCCACATTACCTTCAGTGAAGTCTCCTTCAAGATTGTGCAACCTGAAAGTCTCAGACTCCTTCTGTTTTTCAAGGTTTTTAATCTTTGAGTCGAGGAGTTTGTTCAATTCGGAAGAGATCTTTTTCTTCCCATCGTAATACTCTTGCTTGCTGATTAATTTCGCGCTCCCCCCTCTTTTCAATGACTCATATTCAGCGAGCTTCTTCTTTATCTTTTCATCCAGAAAATCCATTGTCTTAAAGTATTGAAAGGGTAAAACCTGCGATACTCATCAAGATTATTAGTGGTGCAAGCATTATATAGACTCTTCTAACGTCTGCCTTAAAGTATTCCCGAGTCAAGACCAGGCACAGGTGTACTGGCGATAGAAAAAGTCCCATAAGGCCTCCGCAGTAGGCAAGAAGGGCGGCGTCAAGACTTGATAGAAATGGAAGGATTATGGGGAAGCTTATCCCCACCGTAGCCCAACTGTATCCCGTCAACAATCCGACAATAAAGGGGATGGAAAAAATTATGACTGGAATCGGGATGGAAAGCTCGGTGAATATTTGGGGGAGGTTCACTGCTGCTTGAGACGCCTCAACCATTGACTTGAAGATCATGGCAGAAAAGACGAGGATGATAAGTCTAGTAGCATTAACTTGATTGAACATTTTTAATGCATCAACTAATTTAACCTTTCTTGAAGTTGCGAAAAATGTTATCGAAACTATGAGGGAGGCCAAAAGGTTTACCTTAAAGAGGAGGGCTAATATTATTACTAAGGCTACCGGCCACACATCTTTTATCAAAACAACCCCGTTTTCAAAAAAACTTTTTTCTACAACTAGATAGCCCTTACCTCTAATTCTCGTGCAAATTAAAAGAAAACCGACGACTACTGCAATAACCGTCAAAGGAAACTGATTCACGCAAATCTCGGAATACGGGACCTCAAGGATTGCGGCTGCTAAGATAATTGCGGGATACAACGGAAAGCTAAACTCCCAGATATGCCTAAACCAGTAGTTTACGACAGTCTTCTGTTCGGGTGAAATACCTATCTTGTCCCCCAACTCCCCGACGAAAGGAGCCGAAACCATAGCTCCCGCAGGCATTGGTAAAAGCCCGATAAAGGCGGGAATCCCCATCAAAGCAACTCTCGCATCACCAAACAAACCATTTAATGAATCCACAATATTGGATAAACTTTCGACATGCTTCATCAAGACTCCTAAAAAAGTAATCAAAACAACAATTAAGGCAAGCTCGACAGTATCATCATCCAAGAAGGCACGGAAGGAAACCTGAAGTATCTCAGCCAAACCCAAGCCAAAAATCAACCCCAAAAAAACTGCACTGGAAAAAATCGTATACTCAACCCTAACTTTCCTGTAAATCAGAAAAACCGCTAGTGCAATAACCAAAAAAATCTTTAAAAGCTCAATCATATTCCCTCAGCTACCCCCCACATCCTCGAAGAACTCGGGAGGAAGGCGCCGGACCAATGCGAAAAAACGGCACTTGTTCCTAAACTCCTCTTCCGTTTCAGGCTTAATCCCCCTAGCTTGCGCATCCGCCTCCACTATTCCCATCGGGGCTGCCTCAACATAATCCTGCTGGCCCACAACGACCTCACCCTCAATCCGTGAAGCCGCTCGAATCCTCTCTGCTTCGAGCCTGAGGCGGCCTGCCTCTCCCGGCCGGGAACCATACACCTCAACGAGAAAATCACCGCTATTATCGAATTTAACTCGAAGGTCGCTTTCATTCTCCACAAGCAGGTTGAGATCATCCAACACGTCAGTTTGAAGCATCCTCCTCTTGGAAGAGACGAGCAGGTTGAAGGCCTTTCGGAGTTCGGTCATGGTTTTCGGGTCGGGAGCTTGTCCCAGAATTTTCTCAACTTGATGCGCTGGGGGATCTCGTAGATGGCATAAGAAATCGTATGCGTCAGTGAGGGTTACACTTGTATCGTCCGGTTTCTCACCTGCCGCGGTTGAGACGGGACGACCATCAAGACCTGCAACAGCCCTCGCATACTGGGCGCACTGCTGAATCTTGTCGGCGTCTCTTCCAAAAATCGTGAGGTGGAATAAATCCCTCGCAGGCCTGCCTGGGACAGTGGGCTCCCCGCTTTTGCCTCGATGGCTTTTTGCAAAGTCAAGCTCTTTTTCTACATGCACGTTGCCAAATTTTGTTAGTAAGTAAAGGATGTATGGGTCATCGATTAGGGTGCTGTGAGCTTGGGTAATTTCCCGGACTGCTTTGTGTTCAGGACTGTTTTCTTGTTTTTGCATGTTAATTTATCGCGTAAATGCCTTGAAAAAGTCGTATGTTTTTATATAGTAAACTCTAATAATACATGTTCATAAATATTTGCCATAAGGTAAACAAAGTACAAGATTATCGGTGGGTGGTTGGTAATTGTGGAAAATAAATCATTGAGTGGGGAGCGAATTATTCTGGGTACTACTCCTTCAATTTATGGGGTGGTATCTTTATGAAGTGTATCTTTTGTAATTCCTTGCCGACACCTGGTGTGCGGCAAATCACGGATGGGGGGAGATTAACTTTGTGTGACGCCTGCTGTGACAAACTCGCTGAAAACGGATTTCTAAATTGTGTTGATGATAAAATCGAATTGCAAAAACCTTTAAAAGATATTCTGGTTGGCTACTCCTCCTTGTAATTCAATCCCAAAAGCCAGATATCAACGTCTTTAACACCCTCAACCGACATAATCTTATCGTGTAGTTCTCTAATGTCTTGGTGGTTTCTAAACCTGCATTTAATCAATAAGTCGAACGTTCCTGCACTAATGTCCCATATGCCAAATACGTTCTTATCCTTTTCGATCTTTCCGGTGAGATTCTTGATGGAATCATTCAAACAGATCACTCCTACGTAACCGTCAAGGTCGTAGCCCAGTTTCTCCCAATCCAGTTCAGGGCGATAACCCTTAATGATTCCAGTTTTCTCTAAATTAGTTACTCTGAGATTTACTGTACTGCGATGCTCCTTAAGCTCTGTTGCAAGTTCGGTGAGTCTGGGTCTTATGCCGATACCTTTTTGCAATGTCTCAAGAATTCGGTCATCAAGTTCGTCTGTCATTTTGTCATAATAATATGTCATTAATCCTCTAAAAAATGACACAGTATCCTGGAAAAATAACATTGTTCTAAAAATATATTAAAATATCATATTTTGTTCATTTTTATATAGGGAATGTGATATAATGTAAACAAAAAATACTAAATTGATGTAAATGATTCCCAATAACAAACTAATTCTCAAATACGATGCGCCGAAGGGGGGGCGCAAAAAAACGCTGTCCGGATACTCTGAACAGCTACCGTGGTTGGGGTGTATCAACCCACTACCCTTAGGTAAATACCCAAAGGTAAAGGAGGAAAAGATAAAAATGAATGCACTAAAAATAGCGATTACCGCAATGACCTTAATGGCATTAATCGGTCTAGTATCAGCAGGAAGCGGAAACAGTGTCCCAACAAACGCCGACCTATCTGGCTGCTCAAACCCACCTTGGATCAAGGCAAAGTTCGAGCTAAACGACGACGCTGACCCGGAACACAACATCACTGGCACACAGGTTCTTCCCGTAGCCGGCGGAGACAAGCTCGTAGAAATCTACGTGGTTGCTTGTGACGAAAACGGTCAGGACGACATCCAGATGGTACACGTGGGAGTAGCTTGGCCATCACCAAGCACCGATACCCACGAGAGTGACGGAGTGAAAATAACCAACCAGGCAACAGTTGAAGGCATCCTTCAGGACGCTGTCGATCAGGGTTTGATAACTGAAGCCCAGAGAGACGACATCCTCGTTGAAATATTCAGCGAACAAGTCTGTAACCTATACAAGGAAGAGGTTGTTTTGGACAACTGTGACCCATCAGGAATGTACACTGTGACTGCTGTTGCTTGCGACCACTGTGGTGCAGCCAGCGACCCGTTTATGAACGATTTCGAGTACATCTCGATCGTTTCTGTCGACATCGACTTCACGGGCCTAAATTACGGACTCATTTCCGTAGGCATCGAGAAGAAGATTCCAGGAGACCAGA
>JBDRAY010000081.1:0-5423 GCA_043823295.1 Methanobacteriota archaeon
GGAGACGTTATGGCAAGGGACTTGAAGACTGCGGAAAAATCCGATTCAATTGACATGGTCTCAAACCTTATGATCGAAAACAACATAAATCAGGTGCCCATCACCGACGATGCCGGCAAGCTTTGCGGAATAGTAACCTCCTGGGACATCACCAAGGCCATAGCCGAGAAGAAGAAAAAGCTCTCGGAGTTTATGACTCGGAAGGTCATAACGTCCCTGGCGGATGACCCACTTGATCTCGCAACCCGAAAAATTGAAAAGCACGAGATCAATTCGACTCCCGTCGTGGACAAGGAGGGGCGGCTTATCGGGATAATCACGTTGTCGGATATTACCCGTGCATACAGGGGTGGTAGGGGATGAGAAAATACAAGCTGACTTACCCGTCGGAAAAGTTGGGGGATGCCCTATTGTCTGAGGCCATTCTCAAAACTGGGGCGAAAGTGAACATTCTGCGCGCGAACGTCGACTACGATCGCGGCATCCTGGTGGTGTCTGTCCTCGCGGACGGGAGGAAGGAGAAGGACTTCATCGGCTTTCTGAGGAAAAACAAGATTGCCGTTGAGGAGCTTTCAGGCAAAATATTTAAGGATGATGGTTTGTGCACGGACTGCGGCTTGTGTGTTGGCGTCTGCCCGACTGAGGCGATAACGACGGTTGACTGTGTAATCGAAATCAACAATGACGAGTGTGTTCAATGCAATGCCTGCGTTGAAGCCTGCCCGTTCCTCGCGATTCGAATTCAAGAGTTCTAAGTTAAGGGTGTTCCCAGTGGCCTTGAAGATTTCGTATAAGAATGCGAACGTCCAAGTTGTGGCAGACGACGTAAAATCTGTTTGGATTCTTTCGAAATTAACACTACTTTACAATCAAGTCGAAGACTATATTGCACGAGACAGTTTCTTCCAAGTATCCTATGAACCAGTTGAGGTGGGTGCAAGAGCCCCTCAGATTGTAAAGGACATGGCGTATGCAAGCAGTATTGTGGGTGTCGGACCAATGGCCGCAGTCGCAGGGGCAATCGCCGAGCACCTCGGCAAGGCTATTCTGGCTGAAGGTATTGGCGAGGTTATCGTGGAAAACGGCGGAGACATTTTTCTAAAGCTTTCTTCGGAAAAAATTGTGGGGATTCACGCGGGAGAATCAGCCTTCTCGGACAAGCTGGCATTTAAAGTAAAGCCCGATCAAACTCCACTGGGTATTGCTACGAGCGCAGGGCAAGTGGGTCCGAGCGTCTCATTGGGTGACACCGACGCAGTAGTTGTGGTTGCGAAGTCGACAATTCTCGCCGACGCTGCGGCGACCTCAATCGCAAACGAAGTGAAGGGTAAAGCCGGAGTCAAAAAAGGATTAAGGAAGGCACAGGAAATCCCCAAGATTCTGGGGACAATAATAATCAAAGACGACATACTCGCAACATGGGGGAAACTACCCGAGATAATTCAAGCTTAACCTTCAAAGCAAAGCTCGAAGCCTCCTTCAGTTTTCACTATTTTTATATTGTCTCCCTCATTCAATTCCACTGGAACGTGCAAGTGAAAGTGTTCGTGGGGTTTGCCGGGGCCCCTGCATTCACAAACAATCTCGTTTACAACAACCGGCAGATGGTTTCCATGATAGATGAGGTTGAACCGCTCCCCCGAACTGGGGAACAAATTCCTACTTTCCTTTTCAATCAATATGAACCCGCACTCAGCCTCAGTCTTGGAAATTTTTCGTGCATACATGCTCACAACCATTAAGACACTAGAATCTAGTTTTTATATAAACCAGAAAACGATAGCCTCTTTCATCCCCAACGAGGGTTAGGTTTGGGAAAGTGAGTTTTCACTTCGGAAGGCAGTACTTCCTCCACAACTTTAGGGGCAGCATCCTCCCTCTGAAAAAATTGGCTTTCCTCCCAATCCCTGGAAACAACATACATCTCCCCCTTTTGTTCCAATCCGATGTCGCTTCCAATCCTAAAGTATCGCAGCTGATCATTCTTAGAAACAGACACTTCAATAAGAGAGTTCACAGACTCTTTACCGAACAATTGAACAACAAGGCCAATAACAAAAGGCTTGCTCATCGAACCTGCGATTTCCTCCAATTCATTCGGGGTTACTGGGATGTCATTAACGTATCTTACGTCGGAAATTCTAACTCTAATCACTTTATCACCTCTGAAAAAAAAAAACTGAAGTAAGACATTAACAGAAATCCTATAAAAATGGTTTTCACTCGAAATGAAAAAAAAAGCCAAATTCAACCACACATTTTTATAGTAATCCTACATAGTACATACCTACAAAAATGTGGTCAGTTAACAATGAAACCTGTATCGGCTGCAGTGCATGCGTAAACGCCTGCCCCGTCGGAATACTCGAGATGGTCGACAAAGACGGAGAGCAAAAGCCTAGCATAGGCGACAAGCAGGACGAGTGCACCAAGTGCATGACGTGCGTGAACGTGTGCCCGGTAACAGCGATAACAGTAGACTAAGGAATTGGGAATTAATTAACCAAGTTCTTGAAACGTTTTTTTAAGAAGCATCGCATCCTCTTCCAGGTTCGGGCTCTCGCAGACTATCAGGCCTTTCACTTTGTAAACCTTAAAGGCTTGCATAAGCTCTTGAAAGTTGAAGTCGCTTTCCGTTAAATTAAGGTGTGATTTCTCCCCCTTCTCGCCGTATAATATCCCCTGGATGTGGCAGTGCATGTTTGATGTGATCTCTTTTCCAAGGCCTTCCTCGAGTTTTTTGAGGACTTCCTCGAATTCATCGTAAGTGTTCACTTTCCCCTCCCTGGCGTGGAGGTGGGAAAAGTCTATGCAGGGAAGCACGCCGGGAACGTCCTGGGAGAGTCTTATGACTTCATCCAAGTCTCCTAAGGCCGTAAGCCTTCCAGTAGTTTCAGGCCTTACTTCAACGGGATTGCCTTCGTCTCTTAAAGTCTTCATGATTCCGCCCAACCGATCCTTCACGGCATCGTACACTTTTCCCGGTTCCTGCTTCATAAAGTAGGCAGGGTGGAAAGTAATCGTCGAACATCCCGCGAGATGCCCAATTCTGGCAGTCGCAAGCACTCGCTCAACACTCGCCTTGACCTTCGGCTTCTCCTGGGCGTTTAAGTTTATGAAGTAGGGTCCGTGGGCGCTAAGCTTTACGTCAAGCTCCTTAGCCTTCGCCTTCACCTCACCCGCCAACTCCTCCTTCATGTGAACTCCCCTCACAAACTCCAACTCCATGTTGTCGAGGCCAAGCTCGGAAATCCGCCCAATCCCTGCGATTGTACTCGCCTCCTTTGAGCTGTGCGGGGTACCGCCCGTTCCGAAGTGTAGTTCTTCCATCGCTCAAATTATTTATTCGGGTAATATTAAATGGATTACGATGCCGGCTTTTTCCTTAAAAGTCCTTAAGGGACTTCGTGCAGAGGTCGGGGGGGAAGAACCAGTTATTCGGAGCAAAGACCCGTTCAAGACTTTGATTGCGACAATCCTTTCCGCCCGGACCCGCGATGAAAACACAGTACGAGTCGTTGAAAAACTCTTCAAAGTCTACTCGACACCGGAAGAGATTGCAGATGCTCCCTTAAAAAGACTTGAAAGTATCGTCCACTCTTCCGGATTCTACAAAGTCAAGGCCCGCCGGATTAAGGAAGTCTCCCGGCAAATCGTCTCCGAGTTTTCTGGAAAGACTCCCGACAACCTTGAAGACCTTTTAAAGCTTAAGGGCGTAGGTAGGAAAACCGCAAACTGCGTGCTCGTCTACGCCTTCCAAATTCCTGCAATACCAGTCGACGTTCACGTCCATCGGATGAGCAACCGCCTGGGATGGGTGAAATCCAAAACCCCCGAGGAGACTGAGAGAAAGCTTTTAAAAACCATTCCAAGTAAATACTGGATTGAACTAAATAATCTGATGGTGAAGTACGGGAGGCGGATTTGCCTTCCAAGAAATCCCAAATGCAGTTCATGCAAAATCCGCCCTTACTGCGGGCGAGTGGGGGTTTCAAATTCAAAATGAAGGTTAAGGGAACATACATCCTGGTCGTTGAGGAGCCGTGCGAAGAAGAAATCAAAGTAGGTGCTTTAGGAAGCCTACACTTCAGAAAAGGATTCTACGTCTACGTGGGAAGCGCACTCGGCTCCGGCGGAATAATCGCCCGGATAGACCGCCACATCGCACCAGGAAAAAAATCCCACTGGCACATAGACTACCTCATGAAAAGCGCACACCCCGTCGGGGAAATGCACTTTCCCGGAAGTAAGAGGGAGGAATGTTCTATCGCCCACAAAATCGAGTCTCTCTCCGAAGAAGAAGTCCCCAAGTTCGGCTCGACCGACTGTAAATGCGCAAGCCATTTATTCTACTTCAAAAAGAATCCGATGAAAAACAATAAAATAATTAAGACATTGACGGTATGAAAGTTGAGCTACTTGATTTAACCGATGACTCGGAAACCTTGATTGCGGATAGCGCGCGAGTTTGCTATCAAAGCAAGGCGAAGGATTCGAAATCGAATGTCAAGTTGATTGAACATCTTAGAAAATTGGGTCACCTCTCAACTTTCGAGCATGCGAAGGCGACCTTTAAGATTTCCGGGATTTCCAGGGCGTGCAGCCACCAACTCGTCCGCCACAGGCACTTCTCTTTTTCCCAGATGAGCCAGCGTTACGTCAACGAGAGAGGATTTGAGTATGTGACTCCCCCCGATGTTGAAGGAAACAGTGAGGCCAAGAAATTATTCAACTCTCAAGTGGAACTTGCCAGGAGCGCCTATGAAAAACTGGTTGATTCAGGGATAAGGAAAGAGGACGCCCGCTTCCTCCTGCCAAACGCTGTTGCAACAGAGATGATTGTGACTGCGAACTTTCGAAGCCTTCGCGAGTTCATCCAGCTTCGAACGACTAAAGCAGCCCAATGGGAGATTAACAATCTTGCAAAAGAAATGCTCGCAATCCTCAAAGAGAAAGCGCCAAATGCGTTCGGTGACTTATGAAACTTTCTATTACCAGAAGGAACTCACTGCTTGCATTAAGTCTGGCAATAGCTTTGTTCATCTTAATCCTCACTTTCGGGGGTGTGGACAATCTTGTATATGACCTTAGAAACCTCGACTTGAAAAATGAGAAACCCAGCATACTCTGTTTGAATGACACTGATAATGGATTGGACTCTGAAAATCCAGGAATGGTGACCTATATTTACACTCAAGACGGGTATTGGGGCACGGCCTCCGACTTCTGTCACCGCATAATCGAGAGGGAAAACCAGACGCTACCCCAATACACTGATGAATGCGAAGGCGAAAACTGCTTTCAAACCGAATACTACTGTAATGGAACAACACTGGAAAAAGCACCCGACAAACCCTGCCCCAAAGGATGCAAAGACGGGGCGTGTGTGAGTTGATTTCATTTAAAATAGAAGTCTTGATAAG
>JBDRAY010000082.1:0-8380 GCA_043823295.1 Methanobacteriota archaeon
AGACGATGTCTATGATTTTTCCTTGGAAGTTTATGCGATCGGTTACGATCGCGATGTTGTTTCCTATTTTGACTCTCTGGTTTTGCTTGTAGAATAGGTCGTCGTGGATCCTCTCCGCCTTAAGGGTTGCCGTGACTGTCAAGTCCAGGTTGTAGGGGTGTTTCCGCTCGAACACGTCGCCGGTTTCCGTTATGACCATCATTCGGGAGGGTTGCTCCGTCTTTTTTAATACCTCAGCGATCACGTCCCCCTGCGCGTCGGACTCGGCCAATCCGGGTTTTATCTGGAGGGCAATCTCGGGGGAAACATCCTCTAGCAGGAGGACCACTTTCCGAGTCTCCCTTTCCAGTGTTTCGAATTCCTCGATCTCTAGCACCCGAAGTCCCAGGTTGACGTTCTTGGAGGTGAACGGGAATTGGGAGTTGATTTTCAAAGGTCTCCCTACAAAAAGGTAGTCCCCCCGGTCATTGACTATGAGGTTCGTATCCAATGTCAGAATAATCCGCCTGTCTTCTCCCTGAGGGATGAGCTCTATGGAGGTAATGTTTGCGACAGTCACGTTCCTCTCATCGACCATATAGTCTCCGACTATTATGTTCCGGTAAAGCCATTCAGGGAATCCGGACTCGCAGGATCCTGAGTTTCCGATAGAGCAGACGTCCGCTTTAAGCGTCAGGTTTTCCCGTGATTCCATTATGAATTCTGGAGTGAATTTCTCGATTTCCCTGACTTCGAGGAGCATCCGTATCCGCTGGGACTCGAATAGTAGTCTAGTGTTGGGTTTTAGGGATTGTTGGCTCGCTAGGCTTTTCTGTTCCACGAAGAATAGTTCCCCTTTTTCGTTCGAGGTTACCTTCATGTTGAGTGTGAGGATTACTGTCCTGTTGACTCCGTAGGGAATGAGTTTTACGTCGGTTATCTCGGCTACGGAATTGTTTTCGTCGTCAACCATGACGTCGCCTACGACGATGTTTTCGTACAGCCAGTCGGGAAAGTTGTATATGCAGTCCCCACCCATCCCGATATTGCAGACAGAGGCTTCGACCCGCACCCACTCTGTGGATGGGGGGATAATGAAGTAGTATACTAGCTTGTAGAGGAATAATGCTAGGAAGATTACGATGACCAAGTCGATCAAATTCACCTTCCCGAAGAGATTGCCCTTGCCGTCAATGAATTTCACAGAAACCACGCTTTAACACTATATATGGAATACCTTTTAAAAATGAAGCAAGCAAATAACATAAGATGGATGGGAAAAAGTTGTGGATGATTCCGGTTGCATTGTCGGATTTGCTCATGTTCAACCTTGCGTTTAGATTAGCCTATGTAATCTCGGTTACTATCTACGGGCCGAAGATACTTCATATAGACGAATACCTAATGCTGCTCGTTTTTGGAAACTTCACTCTTTTAACCGTATTTTTCACGCAAGGACTGTATCAGGTTAAAAGGGGGCTTTTCGACAGCGAGGAGTTCTATGTACTCCTCAAATCAGTCGTTTTATGTTACATACTCATCTCCGCCGCAACATTTCTTTCTCACGGGATGGATTATTCAAGGCTCATCATCACCAACACATTCATATCAAGCTTGTTTTTAATCACCGTGACAAGGTCTTTTCTGAATTATTTTTTCATTAGAAGCAGGATTCGGGGTTTTAGGGGTGTGAAGACGGTGATTTTAGGTAGGACTGCGATCGGGAAGACAATACTTAAAAAAATCGGGGAGCATCCGGAACTGGGCTATGATTTCGCAGGGTTTGTGGATTTGAGCCCTGATTTGCCGAAGGTTTTGAAAAAGAGGGGTGTTCAAACCGTATTTGTCGTAGAAAACGTGGACCATGAAGCTTTGATAGACTTGGTGGCTGATTGTGATTCCATTGAATTCAAGATTGTGCCGGACTTGGTCAACCTAATATCAGAACCATTGAGTTTCGACGAGTTCAGGGACATTCCGCTCATCTCAATCAGTCGGGGAGGTGAGTCCTCGATCTACTCGAGACGCATCAAAAGGATGTTTGACTTCGCATCTTCCGCATTAATGCTTCTAATACTATCACCTCTTTTTTTGTTGGTGGCCGTGGCCATAAAGATTGATTCAATAGGGCCTGTGTTTTTCAGGCAAAAACGGGTGGGCTTGAATGAGAGGCTCATTACTGTCTTCAAGTTTCGTACTATGAATGAGGATGCCGAAAGCTTGAAGTCGAGCCTATCCGAGCTCAACGAGGTTAAAGGATTATTCAAGCTGACTGAGGATCCGAGGGTGACTCGCGTCGGCTACATCCTAAGGAGGACTTGCATCGACGAGCTTCCCCAGTTGATGAATATCTTGCGGGGGGATATGAGTTTGGTGGGGCCCAGGCCGCACATTCCCGAGGAATTGGAGTTTTTTTTGGGCTGGCGTAGGAACAGGTTTAAAGTCAAGCCGGGTTTGACCGGGATATGGCAGGTGAGCGGGAGGCATGAGATGGAGTTTGACAAGGCCGTGTTGATGGACTTGTATTACATCAAACACTTGTCTTTCATGCTAGACCTTAAGATATTAATCAAGACTATACCGTCGATAGTGTATTCGAAGGGGAGATGGTAGATGGAAGGGTTGCTCCAAAGGACGGTGTTCGCAGTAACCGCGGCAGTGTTGCTGGGTTCGATTGGGGGATTCGTTTATTTTTCGGAAAACAAGGCGTTCCTGGTTTCAGTTGTGGCGGTAACTACGGCAGTAACTTTTTTTCGGGCGGAATACTCTTTTTACGGCATAGCGTTTCTCACGCCCCTACTCTACCGGTCACCAAATGTTTTCGGCACAAACAACTATTCCGTTGCCGAATTGATCGTGCTCGCGACTCTTTTTTCCTGGACTGTCTCACAGGTTTTCTCAGGGAGGTTCAAACTGGGTGCGACCGCTTTGGATGTTCCGCTGGTCTTATTCCTCCTCTTTACTTTAGTCTCTGTGATTCAACCTTTAAGTCAAGTTGAATTCCAGGCGGGTTTTTTCGGATCAGACACGCCCTTATATTCTCTTAAAGTTTTCGTGGACACAGTGGTGCTGGTCTTGCTCTACTTTTATGTTACGAGAAGATTTCGAAGGCGTTTCCTTGGAAAGACGGTCGCGTTGCTGATGGCTGGCCTGATTATCACGTCATCTTATGGATTGTACCAATACTTCAAATTCGTCCCGCAAGACGAGTGGTTCCTCAAGACCAGCAGAATAAGCGTCATACACTTGGTTAAATCAACTTTCAACCACCACAACATCTTCGGGGCATACTTGATTTTATTATTCCCACTATTCATATCACTTTCAGGATACTATAAAGGCCCTGCCAAGTACGGGCTAATTACTCTATGTTTAATCCCATTACTTGCTCTTTTAAGTAGTCATTCCCGGTCGGCTTGGCTGGGTTTCGCAGCATCCTTAATGGCTTTTTCCAGTTTGAGGGAGCGGAAAGTTTTTCACGGAGTCATCCTGATTTTTTTTATTTTGACCTTCTTATTTCTCGTTTTCCCGGACTTTCGTGAAATAACGTACGTCGATAGGATGCTTAAATCGGGGGGGCAGATTGGAGAGAGAATTGGTTGTTACGGTAAAGTCGTAGACGGGATTCTTGAAAATCCGATGGGTATTGGTGTCGGAACGTTCAGGCAAAAGGAAGTTTGCGGGATATACCATCACGCCCACAATATTTTTTTGCATATTGCAGTAGAAAGGGGTGTGTTCGCTTTGAGTGTCTTCCTAATTTTTTTGTTCGTTTTTTTCCGTCAAGTATATTCCCGGAAACTCAAAGACGCGTACGCTACGAGAGTGGTGATTGGGTTTTCCGCAGGAATCCTAGCAATTCTTGTTCAGGGTTTGCTAGACTACCCGTTTTATGATCAACGGATTGGAATAATGTTTTTCCTAATTGTCGGGATAGTCGTGAAATTAAAAGAGGAGGGGGAGAGTACCTCACCTAATGCAGAACTCATCCCATAAAACCGCAAGCCGGTTTAACTCAACCGAAAATTTTTTCGATAAGACTAGTTCGTGGTCTCGTATTGACTTCTTGTATATTTTCTCGATCAAGCCCGCACGCCTAAACCGTCTTAATATGTTATGGTATTGGCTTTGTGTTAATCCTGAGTTTTCACAGTAGGATTCCCACTGGCTTACTCTATATGGTGTCTCGCTTCGAGACCACTGCCGCACATACGATAAAAAAGCCTTAGCGTATTTTTTAAGGATTGGCTCCTTCCAAAAAAGCCTTGTTAGAATGTCGTCGATAGATTTCGGAGGATCCCCACCCACAGACAACTTAGCAGTAGATTGCATGTCAAATACAATAATGTCAAAGAAGCCTTAAAATATCTTTTGAAGTTGCGTCAGACCTGAAGCCTACGTCATTGAAGTGGGTGGGTGATATCTTGAATCCGGCGGCTTCTAGCCGGCCCGCGAACTCCACCGTCTTAGGAGCTGAAACCTTTTTCACCCTGCAGAGCTTGTGCAGGTTAAAGTAGGGTTTTTCGACTTCTTGCTCGAGGGAGATGGTTTCTGCAAGTTTTGATGACTCCCTCTTAGAGTTGAATTCTCCATCCATTAATTCGGAGGCAATTTTACTGGAGAAGACTGAATCTGCGAACACACCGCTCCATAGGGGGCCGGCGGGTGAAAGGTCCCCGCCGCAGGCGCATTTTATTTCTAGTTGGTTCAGTTTTGCGTATTTTTTGTCAAGGCATTTGAAACAGTGTTGGAGGAAACATATTTTTTCCTGTGTCTTATTTACGTGGGTTCGTCCGCGGTTTAATTCAGCGTAAACCCTCATGTAGTGGTTTGTTGAGTGTGAGAAGATGGGTTTAACCCCGAAGTCGTATCGGATCGCATTCCTTGCGATATAGCCCAAGAGAATTCGAAGGCCGAGCTCGTCGTAGTAGTCTGTGCGAAGGGAAGTCGAATCGTATTTTCTTTTGCAGGCGCGGGGGTAGCGGCCGCAAAGGCCTGAAGTGTCTGTTGCCGCGACACCCAGAAAGCCTTTTTGGGAGATTGCCTTGATTGCGGCGTCAAGGTAGCGTACTGGCGGGCCGAACGGGTCAATGTCTACGAAATCGAATTTCTTGTCGGACAGAAAGTGGTCGGAACTATTATTTGAAATTTGGACTTTGAGTTTGTTTTTTTTCACGTTTTGTTTTGCTAGTTTGCAGGCGAGGGGGTTCAAGTCGTTTAGTGTTACTTCGACTCCCGCTTCTCTTGCAATGCGGATTCCGCGGGCTCCCGACCCTGCGAGGGCGTCCACGTAAGTGTCGGGTTTAAGGATTCGGGCTATTGCCACGCTTATGTCCCGGGACGCTTCCATGACGGGGTTGTAGAAGACGGGGTCTCTTTTAGAGCGGATTCTTCCAGTTGGGACTTTGAGTGTGGTTTCGCCTTCGGAAACTGTTACGTATTTCATTTCATGTCGTCGAGTTTTTGTTTGAGTTTGGTAAGGTGCGCTCCCTCGATGACTTTCCCGTGTCCGGGTATGATTACGTCTGCTATTTCAAAGATTTTTTTCATTGATTCAAGGTATGCTTGCTTGTTTACGTACTTGTCTGGGAGCGCTCCTTCTTCGATGATTGATTCGCGGATTGCGTCGCCTGCGACGACTATTGTTTTACCGTCTGATTCCGCAACGACAGAAACGTGCTTGGTCGTGTGGCCGGGAGTGTTGATTAGTTTGACGCAGGGAATCGTTGCGCGCGTGATGTCCCCGTAGATGTGGGTCTCATCTTTTTGGGAAGGCCAAATGCCTGAGGAAGAGTAGATCGTAGCCTCGTCGAATAAAAAATTGTTGAAACAATGGTCTAAGTGGCCGTGCGTGTTGACTATAAGGTCTATGTCGGAAGGTGTAAGGCCGTTTTTTCCCAAGGATTGGAGAAGTTCCCCGCCATACCCTCGGGCGCCAGGATCAACGATGATGTTGTGGCCTTCACCCTTAATTAATACGATAGAAGAACAAATCGCTCGCGAAATCTTTACTCCATCTTCGAACTTGTCAATTCGAGTGCCCTCCCTGAGAACAATGATTTTTTGCTCGCTCATACTAGAATAATTTGGTCATTGCACGTTTTTATATTGTAGAAGATAATGTTTTTTCTAAACCTTGAAAATCATCGTCGCGATAACAGGGGCTTCGGGAGTGATTCTCGGGCAAAGGCTTTTAGAGGAGCTTGGGAGAAGCGGGCATGAGACCCACCTAATCGTTTCTGAAGGTGCGAGGGCCGTCGCAAAATTCGAGGAGGGGAAATCCGTAGACGAGATCAAGAAGCTAGCCTCTAAATCCTACAGTGAAAACGAGCTCACAGCATCCATCGCTTCATCGTCTTTCCTTGTGGACGCCATGGTCGTCGTGCCCTGCAGCATGAAGACTTTGTCCGCTATTGCAAATGGTTTCGCAGACAACCTGATAGTGCGCGCAGCTGAAAACGCCTTGAAGATGGGTTGGAAGCTAGTAGTCGTTCCGAGGGATACTCCACTATCCCTTGCAGCCATCGAGAATATGAGAAAAGTCAAGCTTGCCGGCGGCATAATACTGCCTCCGGCCGTAGCCTACTACCCTAACCCTAAGAGAATACAAGACGTAACCGACTTTTTCGTGGGGAGGATTCTCGACGTATTGCGCGTAGACCACGAACTCTACAAACGCTGGAAACAGTAAGGAAAATCCATATTTAAGCGAATAAAAACAATAAATCCAACGTAAGCAGAATGACTCGATGCCACCTAGACGTTAAAAGGATTTGTGATAGCTCTTGCATAGCACACGACTACAGGATGGGATGCCGTCTTCGAAGCAATACCCTGACTCCGGTTATGGGATTGCGAGAGGAAACAGAGACACTGGATTTGAAGGAGATCTAGATTCAGGCGCTTTTTCTTCCCAAGCACAAAAGCGAGACTCCGAACGGAAAATCCAATTTTTCAAGCAACCTAGCTTCTAATCCCATAATCTTTACGAGAATCTTATTCAGGATTTTCGGGATTTTTTTTAAGTCGCTTTCAGGCGGAATCTCCCCCCCTTTCACGCGATCAAAAAGATTTAAAAACACCCTCTCAGCCAACACTGGGGGGAACATGAAAAACGTCCAGTAGGATAATTTTTCGATCTTAAATCCCTCCCCTGAGACTGCCTCCCGCAACTCGGCTCTCGTAAGCCTTCGACTCGATTTCTGGAGTATGTCATGGCGGCTTCGAAGGAAACGGAATGCGGGAGTAGTGATTAAGACGAAGCCCCCGTTTTTACAGACCCGATTGAACTCCCCAACCGCTCTTCTAAAGTCAACGACATCCTGGTGGTAGATCACCCCGAACGAAGAAACGAGGTGAAAACTCCCATCCTTGAAGGGAAGCGCCTCAATAGACGCACGGACAAGCGAGTCAACCCCTCGAAGCCGTGCAAGACCGATCGCCTTATCTGAAATGTCGAGCCCTATCGTCGGCCCGACTCGTTCTTTAAGGACCGTTGCATTCAAGCCCGTACCGCAACCCGCATCAAGAACCAGATTAAAAGGGCTTTTTCTAACATGTTTTTCCAGCAAAGTGAAAGCGATCTTCCTCCGTCCCACAAACCACCAATAAGACTCCTCAAGATTGAAAAGCTCCTTAAAAGCCTCAACGTCCATGAAAACTAGTTGCCCTCCAACCTGAAAAGTGAGATAGTATACGCACGCCACGGACTCATCATTGATAGGCGGAGACGCTCCTCCCTGACCAGAGTAAGCGAAGCCTCATCCTCTAAAAAAGCGAAGTTTTCGACTTCCTCGTTCCCGTACTGGGAGACGAGGACGTACGTATTCGGATGACTCGCAAGAAGTTCTTGCATCTTTTCGCTTTTACTTCGCACGTCCCCCCGCTCAGTTAAATCTTGAGCTATTGCAGGGTCGGGGTGATCTAACCCTTCTGCTAAGGCAAGTCTTATGTCGACTGCCTCCCGCTGCATGACGGGTTTAATGTGGTCGTCAATGTGGTGAGGTGAAGCCAAAATATATGAGTTTCTTGGAGTGTTTTCACTGATCCAGACCTGGAATTGAGCTTCAGTCGAGTGCACGCGAACGTTATCCGAGATAAGCCAGTAGGAAGGGATTATCATGGAGAGGTAGAGAATCCCAAAAAGCAGTAGAACCATATCATATCTTTTCTTGAATAGAGTTTTCACAGTATAATGTATTCCCGAAGAAGCGAGCAAGGCAAGTGGAGGGAGAGTGATAAGCATCATCCTTCCTGAAGCATCATGGGGGCTGTAAAAGAGGATGAGGGAAAATGGGAGGATTATCCATAGGAGTATGAGTTTTAATTCAATCCGCTTTTTCTCTTTGATTAAGCTGAGAATTCCGATTAAGTAGAAGAACAGGAGAAATGGTGGGAGGAT
>JBDRAY010000083.1:0-13294 GCA_043823295.1 Methanobacteriota archaeon
AGGGATGAATTAAAAATGAATAGTGGAGATCCGTTTTCAAATGTGTGCAATTGTTGAAATGAAAAATATTATGGTGACGGTTTTTTTAATGGTATTGTTCGTAAGCGTTGCCTCTGCTTCACCCGACATTATCCTGGATCAAGGGCTTTCTGACGTTGAAGTTTCCGAAGGTGATGTAGTGGAAGCTACAATAAACATAATAAATCCTGATAGAGAGGATTTTTCCGCGACGGTTTATGTTACATTACCAAAATTCGCAGGTTTTCACGAGTCTGAAAACACCAAATTCGAGGTTGAGGTTGGAAGTCCAATCTCTTTTGAGAAGGTAGTCCGCTTTAAGAATGTGCTCGTTCCAGCAGGGGGAAATATCACTATAGAGTATGCCCTGGTATTTGAAGGTATTCCAAATTCAATTAAGGGGAAAAGTGATCAGTTGGAGGCCACTACGGTAGTAGACCATTTAGGAAACACAATTTATTCCCTTCCCATCGAGGTTAAGTATGCTGGGGAAATAAGTAATTGCAACCATGATTTCATCTGCCAGCCAGAAAAAAACGAGCATTATGGCGTGTGCCCTCAAGATTGTGCGTCTGGATTGGGGGATGGTTACTGTGATCAAAGGCAGGACGGCAAATGCGACCCTGATTGTGCTGAAAACCAAGATGCAGACTGTATTGTGGAGGCGGAAGACTCTTGCGGAAACAATGTGTGCGAGGATCATGAGTCAGATAAAACCTGTCCAAGTGACTGTCTTAAAATTCTGACAACCTCAACCACTTTAAAGGAAGAAAGCAATCCTCTTGCAGGAATCAACCCTCAAACACTACTCGCCTCCATCATCATGGGGGCGTTCATAGTAGCCGTAATCATTCTCATAAACAAATCCAAGAAAATAAAACAAGCAGATCAACTAACATTAAAGGAGTCTAGGGATGAGAAGACTCTCAAAAAACTTAAAAAGCGTTTACGCGACGGTGAAGACCCTAAAACCCTAGTCAAGGAAGGCTATCCAAAAGACCTTGTAAGCGAAGCAAAAAAGGGAATCTGGAAGAAATAAGCATAGCCTACCTTTTCACCTTTTTTATCACAATGTCCTGCGAGTGCTCGACATTATAGAACCTGGAGCTCGGGTACAATCCTAACGTATGGTCTCTCCCACAGGAGGGGCAGGTTATCCTCTTTTTTATGGGCGGCACCTTAATATTCTTGTCGAATCCGCTCTTACACTTCTTGCACTTGAAAACGAATTTCCTATAAAATTTTGGGGGGTCGGTTTCCTCCAAACCTTCGATATTATCGAAGTCAAGGTGCATGAGCCTGGTCTCAATCCGCTTTAAGTCGGCGTCAACAACCTTAGACCTTAAGCCTTCACCCAACCGTAATTCCTTCTCAATGATTATGAGCTGCTTATCCACCTTTTTCAGACGTTGCTCGATTTTCTCGAGCTTCTTCTTCTTTTTTTCAAGTTTTTTCTTCTTGACAGCAAGCTTTTTCTTATCCTGCGGAGTTTTTTTCTTAGACGCCATATTCAATCACCTATCTGTTTAAACTATTGTATTAAATGATTTTAAATCCTATTTTTCTTTTTCAAGCTGAGAAACGTGACTATTAAGGCGAGTACAATTCCTGTGAGAACTAGGATAACAATTCCCACACCTCCTACAAGGGCAACTCTTTTCACGGTGTTGGTCTCACTAATCTTCCCTTCAAGCTCATTCACCCGATTCAAGCATTCATCATACTCTAACTCCTGGCAAATCTCACCAGACTTATCAAGCAAAACAGATGCTTCAGAAAACTTCTTTTCAACGTAAGCTTCTTCAGCCCGATCATAATATTCTTCCGCTTCAATCAACATTTCAAGATCCACAATCAACCCTTCAGTCTCAACAACAGCCTCCGTCAAATTAAGCTCGGTGTATCCTGAAAGCGCGGTCCTAGCGTGAGTGCTCGCTTCGCTAAAGTTTCCCAATTCCTTGTACTCTAATGCCTTGGTGTAGTTTGCATCTGTCTGCGGTTTCAGACCGCTCCTATGGCCCAGTTTAAGAGCTTGGGCTAGAGGAATCGCGTCCTTCAATTTATTATAAATTGTTGAAGCGTTTTCAGCGAGAACCCGGGATTCATCATAATCCTCAGATTCAAAAGCCTCAATAGCCTTGCTCAAGTAAATGTCCGCCGCCTTATGGTCCCGCGCCTTGTCAGCCACATCCTGGGCTTCATTCATCTTAGTCGCCTGGGCAAGCTCTTGGAATAATAGTCTAGCCTTCAAAGCGTTTGCAACTGCTTCATCGTATTCCTTCGTGTTGTATGCTGTGCGAGCGGAAGAAAGCCAGTGGTCTGCATTCTTTCCCTTCCCATACTGCACTGATTCGAAATAAACTACTTTACCGTCCTCGGTCGAGGCGAAAACCTCGAAGTATCCGTCTGAATCAAGGTCGGAGGCTTTAAGGTCTGTGATATCATTCAAGTCATTAGAACTCCACATTACCTTTCCAGAGCCGTCGTAGATTAGGATCTTCGTGGTTCCGGCGATGACGTCGGGTATTTCGTCACCGTCCAAGTCGGCTACCTCAACTCCGTATACTCCCGTGTGTCTGGGTGAAACCCATGAGAGTCCGCCGTCATCCTTCAAAACATAAACCTTATCCGAACCTGCGACAACCTCTTTTCGACCGTCACCGTCTACGTCGGCGACAGCAATATCGTAGACTAAGTCCCCAGTCCCATAATCCCAAAGCAATACGCCCCTATCATCCACCAAGTAAATGCGCTTGTTAGACCCGATTACGACTTCCATCTTCTCGTCGCCGACAACATCAGCAATAACCATGCTTTTAACCCCCCCAATAGTTGGAAACGACCATAATTCATCACCGTTCAAGTCGTAAGCCACAACAGAAGACGACTTGATGTACCCCAATTCAAAGTTTTGGGCGAGCGTGTTCATAGAGTATCCGGCAAATCCTACGACAACCTCCTCGCGAGCGTCTCCGTCAAAATCAGCCGAAGCGATAGTGCTCGGATACATGTATCTCGTAAACCTTCGAACAGCAAAACTCTCCCCGTCATCGTCGAGGATGTAAAGCTTATTCCCCCTAGCGTGCGCGCTTCCGAAGACGACCTCCCCCTTACCGTCCGAATCAAGGTCGGAAAGATAAACGCTCGCAACCTCCTTTTCCATGGTATTGTACTCCCACTTCCTGGAACCGTCATCATTTAAAAGGTAGACTCTGCTGAAAGCGCACCCGATCACTTCCCCCCCACCCTCCGGAAACTCCGAAACATACAAATCCGATATGACTCCTCGAAGATTATAATGCCATTTCTCATTTCCCGCCCGGTCTATCGCAATTATCTTACCACTCCTCTCAGCATCCACGATAATCTCTTTGGCGGGATTGCCGTCGACATTCAACGCAAAAATATTGTTCGGCTTTTCACGCGTTGCATACTCCCATTTTTCAACTAACATCTGCTCGACAGCACAGGCGTTACCAATCAATACGAACAATATCAGATACGGCTTCCAATTCATAATATGCTATAATATTACTATAATCCGGTATAATAAGGCTGAAAGCCCAAGGGCGAGAAGGGGGGTACTGAGCCACAAAATAACGATTTTCCCCATAATCTTATTGCCTAAAAAATTTTTCCCACGAGACAAACTAACACCTGAAATACCCCCTAAAACCGCTTGGCCCGTGGAAACCGGCATCCCAAAGTTTATGAACAAATAGATCACAATCCCCGCCCCCAACTGGGAACTGAAAGCCGAAATCGGATCGAGCATACAGATCTTTTTCCCGACAGTATGTGCAATAGGCTCGCCCAGAAGTATCGCCCCAAATGATAACAAGAGGCCTATAGCTAACGCCATCGTAGTTCGAGGCGTTAATATAATCCCGAAAATATTTGTTTCAGGCAGCAAATCCGATCCCACTAAAGGCCCCAGGATTACTCCGACGTTGTTTGCCCCAATATCGTAGGATATGATTATTGCACCCAATAGTGTTAACAGCATGCAGATCCTGCTGAAATTAACAATCCCCGTCTTATCCTCAATAAATGGCACAATAGTCTTGTATATGAGGTAAGTTATGGCGCACGCTAAGATCGGCGTGGAAACCCAGGCTGCAATTATCTTAAAGATTAATGCATACTGAATCTCTTCGGAAAGACCCATAGCCAAACCCACCCCCAATACACTTCCCACCATTATCTGGCTTACCGAACCCGGCAGTCCCATAAAACTCAATCCGAGAGTGATCAAGCCAGTAGTCAGAAAAAGAATACAAACAACCATAAAGTTCCCCTCGAAATTGCCGCTTGGGATAAGTCCCGTACCGATAGTCCTTGAAATGCTATGGCTGTGTAAAACACCACCCAACATAATGAAAATTGACAAAAACAGGGCAAGCTTAAAATAGTTTCTGAAGAGAACACACTGGACAGTCCCAATAGCCTTAGGGACAGTGTTCGCTCCGATACCTATTCCAACGAAAATCGCAGTCAAAAGACTTGCAGTTAAGAAAACATCCATTTCAAGGCTTGAGGATCAAATCAATCATCGAAAGAGTATCTGAAGCAGCCTCACAATTATTCGAAATCATACCCACAAATTCAATCAATTTTGAATAAAGAATCAAAGGCTTGGTAGAGTGCTCTCCCCCATATAAAACCCTGAAAATATTCTCCTCAATCAAGTCTGCCTTATGCTCGATATCCTCAACTTCGATAATCAAGGACTTCAAATCATCGGATACACCAATACTGTCTACCGCCTCCCTCAATTTTAAAACACACTCTCTCGTCACTTCAAGGTGTTCACCTAACATGCCATCCACTTCAGGAATCCTAAGATCATTCGCAATAAAACCGAACATGTGGGCGGTATCCTGCACCGAGTCGGCGATATCGTCTATTTTTTCCGCAAAATCAAAGACTCTGCTCCTACCCATAGGTAGGAAGGCGCCCGAGTAAATACTCTCCTCGATCTGCCTCCGCAAGCCATCAACCTGCTTTTCCAGATCATCGATCACACGCGCCTTATCAGAAACCTTACCCTCATCCCCTAAATTAAAGGCCTTAAAAAGCTCTACCAGCATGCAGGAACTCTCATAAATCAATGCCATATCCTGCTTAAGAAGTTCTATTGTTTCTCCTTCCTTGTCTCTTCCAAAAAACGGCAAACCGAATAAACCCATTTGAATCACCAATCATTTAAAGATACGATTCAGCTATATTATATGAATAAAGGGATACTCGTAACAGTGGGCCTTGCATTGATTTTACTGGGCATTCTAACGGTTTTCGCAGGCATTATCCTCTCGGGAAAAGATCCAAACACAACCATAAAAGGTGGCGGAGTAGTGTTCCTCGGTCCAATACCATTAATCTTCGGAACAGACCGCAGATCAGCCGCCGCCATATCGATTATTGCGCTAATACTTATGGTCCTCGCATACTACTATCGCAAAAGATTGATTTAATACCCAAACTCGATAAATTACATGGAAAAATGACTTCGGAAACAGAAAGCGTTTTTAAGGCCCTTTTCGCATTAGAGGAAGTGCGAGAACTCCTACGAGAAACAGCCCCAAAACACGAATTAGACGCTCACAGAAAAGAGCGGCTGAAAACTGCTTTAATAAAAGTTAAATCTTCGCTTGAGGTGCTTGAAAAATGGAGCAAATAGCATCTGGAATCCCAGTTCGATCCCGGGAAGAAGATTACATTAACATTCAACCCATCCAGGCTGCTGGAAGACTTACGCTTGAGGCTAGGAAAGCATTAATCTCCTACGGAGACGGCTACTCAGTATGCGACCTTTGCTTGAAGCCTTTCCGCCTAGACAAAATCCAGAAGCCGGGAATAAGCCAGTTTACGCTGGATCTCGCCGAATTTCTGAACATGGACGAGGCTCGCGTCGTCCGCGGAGCCCGCAGGGCCTTTCAAATAGTCGTAAACTCGCTCGTCGAAAAAGGGGAGACCGTTCTAATAAGCTCTCTCGGACACTACTCCCTCGCCCTTGCCGTGGAATCTCGGGGCGCGCTCTGGCGTGAAGTCCCTGTAAACGAGGAAAACATAGTAACTTCCGAGGCTGTGGCCTCTAAAATCGATTCTATAAAGAAAGCGTCTGGCAGCCTTCCGAAGCTCGTCGCAATCCACCACGTAGACTACCTGTTCGGAAACCTCCACCCTGTAGCGGAAATCGGCAAAGTCTGCAGGGAATATGGAATACCATTCCTATTAAACGGCGCCTACACTGTCGGGACAATGCCAGTGGATGGGAAAAAACTAAACGCCGACTTCGTAGTCGGCTCAGGCCACAAGTCCATGGCAGCGCCCGCTCCAACAGGAGTACTTGCAGCAACCGAAGAGTATGCCGCGAAAGTATTTCGGACCACAAAAGCCGAAGGAGATGTCTCAGGCCGAAAGTTCGGGATAAAGGAGACTGAACTATTAGGCTGCACTGTAATGGGAGCACCATTAGTCGCTCTTATGGCGTCCTTTCCGAAAGTTAGGGAGAGGGTTAAAAACTGGGATGATGAAGTCGAGAAGGTAAACTACTTCACCCAAGAATTTCTGAAAATCCCCGGAAACAAGGTTTTAAGCGAATTGCCCCGAAAGCACACGCTAACCAAAGTCGACACTACTGAAACATTCGGTAAAGTTAGTGAAACACACAAAAAGAAGGGATATTTTTTCACGAACGAGCTTTCTAAAAGAGGGATTGTCGGCCCGTTCCCGGGCGCTACTCACGCGTTCAAGCTTAATACCTACGGTTTGAGTTGGAGTCAAATAAAGTATTTAAGCGAGAGTTTTCTGGCTATTGCGCGTGAATACGACTTGATTTAGAATGCGTGTTGTCTTGCTCTTATCCGGCGGAATAGACTCACCAGTCTCAGGATACCTCGCTCTGTCAAAGGGTTTTGAATTGATTTGCGTGCACATGCAAAACTCTCCCAACGCAGATAGCAGTAAAATCGAGGGTATTGTAAGTTTACTGGAAGAAACCACGGATTCTAAAATAAAGACATTTCTTATACCCCACTACCCTGCACAAGAGCAATTTCACAAATCTTGTGATAATAAATTCCAGTGCGTGCTTTGCAAGCGCATGATGCTAAGAATAGCCGGGAAAATAGCGGAAAAAGAAAATGCAGGCGCAATAATTACCGGCGACTCACTAGGTCAAGTCGCATCCCAAACCATTGAAAACCTGCTCGTTGAAAGTCAGGCGACGGAAACACCGATAATACGCCCTTTAATCGGCTTTGACAAGGAGGAAACCATACTGATTTCAAAGAAAATCGGGACATACGAGCTTTCGATCCGGGATGCTGGACCCTGCCCTTTCGTCCCGAAAAAAGTCTCAACTTCCGCCAGGCTTGATAAAATCAAACTTGAAGAGGGAAAAATCAATGTTGACTCTCTAATCGAGGATTGCTTGAAAAACGCGAAACAACTTTAAAAAAAAATGAACCGCTCATTTTGGTTTGCAGTTTTTGTCACCGGGTTTTCCTCAATCCTCACACAAATCCTGGTGTTGCGAGAGGCTTACTCCGGCTTTTATGGAAACGAGCTTGTTATGGGCGTCTTCCTCGGTAACTGGCTACTACTTACTGGTGTTGGAGCATACTTGGGGGGTAAATCCAATTTTTTCAGTCAAAAGTATGGAGTGTTTTCTATCATACAAGTGGGTATTGCTGTATTAGCCCCACTTACGATTTTTTTCGCGGGAGTCTTGCGGGTGTTTGTCACAACTCCCGGTGAGATTGTCGGTTTAATCCCTGTTTTTTGTTATTCCACCATCATCTTAGCCCCCTTTTGCATTTTATCTGGAGTCCGGTTTCCTCTGGCTTCATCCTTAATCGAGGATGAGGGAGTCGAACAAACTCTTAATGTTTCAAAGGTTTACTACCTCGAATATCTTGGAAGTCTTGTGGGCGGATTCTTATTTAGTCTGATTTTTGTAAGTCTTTTCGACTCCTTTCAAGCAGTCTTTATTGTCACTTCTGCAAGTCTGTTCTCGGCGTATCTTCTTGCAAAAATTTCTAAAAAAAAGTTTCTCAAACATTCGATCCTTTTGGTGGCAGTAGGATTCACCATCTTTTTCTCCATCATCGATCTTGATTTTGTTTCAACCGAAATCGCCTTTCCAGGCCAAACAATACTCTTTTCAACGCACTCGCCTTACGGGAAAATCGTCTTGACTGAAACTTTCGGACAATTAAACTTTTATGAAAACAACTTACCCTACTTTTCGACTGAAAGCATCCAGCAGTCAGAGGAGAAAATCCACTATGCCATGCTATCACACGATAATCCTTCCGATATTCTGCTTATTTCAGGCGGAGTTTCCGGGACTTTGAAGGAGATATCAAAATATAGTCCGCGGAAAATCGACTACGTTGAATTAGACCCGGAAATACTGGATGTCGGGGAAAAGTACACTACGAATCTGGATTACGGTGGGGTCACAATTTTCAGAGCTGACGCACGCTGGTTTGTGAAAAACACTGAAAACAAGTATGACGTAATCATCATTGATGTGCCCGACCCAAGTTCCATCCAGTTAAACAGGTTTTACACAACGGAATTTTTTAAGGAACTCAACTCAATCCTCAATCCTTACGGAGTCGTCTCTCTAAGTCTTAGCGGAGGGGAAAACTACATGTCGCCCGAGAGTATTGAATTGAATTCCGTCGTCTACACGACACTTACGGAAAACTTCGAAAACGTTATCGTAATCCCCGGGTCAACACACTACTTTCTTGCATCGTCAAAACCGCTATCCTACGACTTTGAAGAAAGAATCAATGAAAGGCAAATCAAAACACGATACTTTGAAAACCTTCTGCCTGGCACAGTTTCCGAAGACCGGGTGAAATACCTCACTGAAAACCTAAGGCTTGAATCCAAAACAAACACGGATCTTTTTCAAACATCCCATCTCCAATACAACAAATACTGGCTAAGCGTCTTTAAAATAAAATCCGAACAAATACTGCTCCTCTTATCACTGATCTTCTTACTCGCCTTGTACGCATTAAGATCCTCGCCAATCCCAGTCTCAATATTTATAACCGGTTTTACTGTAATATCATTGGAGATCATACTCTTGCTAGTCTTCCAAGTCCTCTACGGAATCTTATACCAATGGGTTGGATTACTTGTAACCTCCTTCATGCTTGGAGGCGTCTTAGGGGCTTTTCTCGGAAGCTCACAGCTTCAAAATCGTAAGATCACGGTACGATTATTATCTAAACTAGATTTCATATTATTCGCCTTTTGCATTTCCTTGCCGTTAATCTTGAAATATCTCTTGGATAATCCAAACATTTTAATGATCCCCATCCTAACTCTTGTCGCGGGATTTATCTCAGGGCTCGAGTTTCAGGTTGCCTTAAAAACACTCATAAATAAGACTGGGAAAGCACTTTACACTTCTAGCATTCTCTCAACAGTTGATTTAGTGGGGGCGTGCTTTGGAGCGATGCTTTTGAGTCTTTTCCTGATTCCCTTGTATGGGGTGGTTAGTGTGCTGGTTTTTTTGGGTTTTCTAAATCTTGCTAGTTCTGTTTATATCTGGTTTAAGGAATAATTATCTGGTAAGATGTCTAAACCAGCTAAATCTGAGACTAATCCACCTGAACAGGGTGTTTCACGGCGGGATTTTCTAAAGAAAGGGGCTTTAGCAGTTGCTTCTTTGACTGCAGCCGGCTACATCCTAAAACAAGATTTTTTTAAAAATGTCTTACTTGGGAGTCCTGCGGATTCAATCACCCCTTTCAAGACCAAGATCACTCTCGGAAAGTGGACTCGAAAGGCATACTATCACACTTCCAGGGGAGGACTCATTGAATGCGGCTTATGCCCTAACGAGTGCAGGCTTGATGTGGGAGGGCGCGGAATCTGCCGGAGCAGGGTTAACGTGAATGGCGTCCTCCACACACTATCGTATGGGAATCCTTGTTCAGTCAACATCGATCCAATAGAGAAGAAGCCTTTATACCACTTTCTACCCGAGACCAAGGCATTCTCAATCGCAACGGGGGGTTGTAATCTCCGCTGCAAGTTCTGCCAGAACTGGGAGATATCGCAAACCAATCCCGAAGACTTGAAAACCTATGAAATGCCCCCTGAAAAACTGGTTGAAAACGTTTTAACAGCAAAATCCAGGGACAGTCTAGTAAAGTCTATCGCCTACACTTACTCCGAACCCACAGCCTTCTACGATTACATGCTGGACTCCTCAAAACTGGCCAAATCCAAAGGCATCCGAAACACCGTCATCACCGCCGGATACATAAACGAGAAACCCTTGAAAGAGCTTTGCTCTCACGTCCACGCCATTAAAGTCGATCTTAAGGGTTTTAGCGAGAAGTTTTACAGGGACGTCTGCGCGGCCGAGCTTGAGGATGTCTTATCTTCTTTAAAGGTCATCCACTCCCAGAAAGGTGTTTGGCTTGAGATAGTAAATCTTGTAGTCCCGACTTTAAACGATGACTTGGACGAGATCAAGGCGATGTCGGAATGGGTTAATTCAAACCTTGGGTCCGAAGTGCCACTTCACTTCTCACGCTTTCACCCAGACTACAAGCTGAAAAATCTTCCCCCAACGCCTCCGGAAACGCTCGTTAAAGCACAAGAGATAGCATTCAACGCGGGCCTAAAGTATGTCTACATTGGAAACCTCGCAACTGAAAAGGGGGGTAACACCTACTGTCCCAGAGACGAGACACTGTGCGTGGAACGTAATGGGTACATCGTGAAAAACCACTTAAAAGACGGGAAGTGTCCGACTTGCGGGACAAATATTTCAGGAATCTGGATTTAATTTTAAGTATCACCTAACTTATAAACAATGGTTAAAAGAAAATTTATCCATCCACATGGGAGCAAGGGCCCGAATGTTCAACCAATTCAGCCTGTTGGGGAATTGAAGGAACGTCCTGATGGGCTGTTGGAAGACCAGACCGGTCAAGAATTCATGAGGGAAGGGCCTCTGAAAATTGTCGGGCCTGGTATGTACACCCCCCCTGTAAAGACAGAGGAAACGGAAAAAGAGGGTTTTTTCAGGGAACTGGGAAGAACGCTATCCGACATGGGGCTTGAATTTGGAAGATACGTGAAAGACAATCCACTAAACCTTGCGGGAATCGGGTTTGCAGCATGGGCCGTCCCCGAACTGTTATTTAACATACCAGTCGCCTTAGGCCTTTTCGCTGCTTCGGGAGTCGCCTTTGCAGGTCAACAAGTCCTAAACATGCGGGAAAGGCGAAAACAACGCTAAAGGATTCGCTTCCCGCTCACCCCACCTACACTATTTTTTCAGTATTCGGTTCACTCCGTTTATGAACGCCAGCACACTTGCCATGACCACGTCTTCATGGACTCCGCGTGCCATGGTTGAAGCCCCATTCTTGCTCACTCTGACCGTGACATCCGCTAGCGCGTCGCTCCCTCCAGTGATGGCGTCCAAATGGTATTCATCCAAGTGTATGTCTTTATCCCCAATCGCCGATCGTATTGCATTCAAGGTCGCATCAACGGGACCTACACCCTCTTCTCTCGCGCATTTGGAAGCTCCCTTAACGCTCAACACAACTGATGCGGTCGGATTCTTACTGTATTCTGCGTGAAGCACCATATCCTTAAGCTCGACCAGCGGCTTTTCCTTCGACGTTTTTCCTAGAAGATCTTCTGCAATAGCCTTTAAATCCTCTTCAGCAACCTTCTTACCCTTGTCTCCCAAATCCTTAACCTTCCTCGTAATCTCCCTGGCCTGGTCTTGCGAAACCTTGATTCCCATACCCTTAAGCTTGTCGCGGACACCTGTACTTCCGACAAGCTTTCCGACTAAAAGCCTTCTTCGAGCGCCAACCATTTTCGGGTCGATTGCCTCGTAAGTTGAGGCCTTAGACAGGACGCCGTGCACGTGCACTCCCGATTCATGGGCGAAGGCGTTGTCTCCGACAATCGGAAAGTTGGGCATGACCCTTATCCCCGTCTTTCTTTCAACGAGCTTGCTCGTCTCATAGATTTTTTTCGTCTTGATGTTGGATTCAATCTCCTGAATTAGCTTGCATCCCATTACAACCTGCTCTAAGTCCGCGTTTCCTGCTCGCTCTCCGAGACCATTTACTGTGACGTGGGGGATTGTCGCTCCCGCTGTGATGGCGCTGATCGTATTGGCCACAGCCATGCCGAAGTCGTTGTGACAGTGAACTGCGAAGGGAGTCTTAACAACCCCTACAAGCTCGCCCATAAGCCAATGCATTGCCGCAGGAGTCATCACTCCGACAGTATCCGGAATGTTTATGTGAGCTACTTTAAGCTCGTCTGCCAGAACACAAACTTCCTTTAGGTAGTCGAGTTCCGTCCTGCAAGCATCCTCAGGGGAGAAGTGAACGTCAAATCCTCGTTCTTTCACATAGTTAATACAGTATTCTGCTTTATCCAGTATCTCCTGCTTGCTCATCTTAAGCTTGTACTTTCTGTGAATCGGAGATGTTCCGATGAAGATGTGCACGAGATCGACGTTCGCGTTCATCGCAGCGTCCATGTCCTTTTCAACACACCTGGAAAGCCCTGCAATCTTTGCGGGAAAACCCGCTTCTGCAATCTGTTTCACAGCCTTAAACTCCCCTTCACTTGAAACCGGGAACCCCGCCTCAATAAAATCCACTCCAAGACTAGACAGAGCCTTCGCTATCTCAAACTTATCTTCCGCAGTGAGAGTCACTCCCGGAGTCTGCTCTCCGTCTCTAAGCGTCGTGTCGAAAACCTGAATTTTTCGTGGTTTCCCCTTGTGCTCTACTCTCTTGTTGTACCAGAATTGGTCCATCATTTTAATGATAACACCTCCATGAAAACGATAATTTTAATAGTAAATGATTTCGAACGAGAGGCGAGACATAGACAATTTATCGTCTACTCTCGCAGCCTAAGCAGTAACAATAAAAGAGTTAAAGGGTTTCCACTATTCGGATCATCAGTCACTTCAACCGTCGGAAACAAAAAATTACCCATCTTAACAAGAAGTTATTGGAAACACTATTATAAAAATTACTTCACGCGCTTGTGAGTGCAGCACATCAAGATTGCTGCCGAGATAATTGCGAGGGACGCTGAGAACATGAACGCCGTGTGCGGGCTTACAGTTTCCCACAGAAGACCTGCGATAAATGAGGAGGGAAGTGCCATTAATCCAACAACCATCTGAAATAATCCGAGGGAGCTTGCCCGAAAGTCTTTGGGGGCGAGTTCTGCTGCAAACGCTTTT
>JBDRAY010000084.1:0-11876 GCA_043823295.1 Methanobacteriota archaeon
GAGCTTTCCTGGCGTTTTGGTTTGTTGTGGGGTTTTGTTAAGTGGCGTTAACTGGTCTTTTCGCCCTGTAATTATTGATTACACTAGTAGTATCGTCATACTCCTTTATTTTTCCCTCTTCCATCCAGATTGCTTTGTCGCAGTATTTTTGTATCATCCAGAGTTCGTGGGTTACGAGTAGGATTGTAGCTCCTTTTTCGACTAGTTTTTTTAGTGTTTCCGTGCTTTTTTTCTTGAAGTGTTCGTCTCCGACCTCGAAGATTTCATCGAGAAGAAGTATTTCGGGATTGCAGTGTATTGCCATTGAGAAGGCGAGGCGCTGGAGCATTCCGCTTGAAAACTGGTATAATTTAGTGTTTTCAAAGTCTTCGAGTTCGGAAAATTCTATTATCTCTTTATATCTTTCGCCTATGGTTTTCTGGCTTAACCCGAACAGGGAGCAGCACAAGCTTATGTTGTCTTTCATGGAGAGGCGGTCTTGAAGGCCTATGTTCAAGCCGATGAGTGAGATGATCTTTCCGTTGGTTTCGATTGCGCCTCCGTCGGCGGGGTATATTCCAGCGATGACTCGAAGGAGCGTGCTTTTGCCGGAGCCGTTTTCCCCGAGAATGCCGAGTATTGTACCTGAGTCGACGGTAAGTGATACATCCTTTAAGGCCCATAGGTCTTTCTTGGGCTCCCTTCCCGAGAGAGTGCTCGCTACGCGTGCGAGCGCGGTCTGGTTTTTTGTAAAGCCGATCCTAAATTTCTTGGAAACCTTTTCGAGGATTATCCTTTTCATATGAGTTCGGGAAGCCTCCTATCCAGTTTTTTAAACAAGAATACTGCAAAAAAGAGTGTGAGGATTGTGAATCCTAATCCTCCCGCGATAAGCCATGCCTCTGGTGTTCGGCCGTAGATTACGACGTCACGAGCCATTGTGAGAAAGTAGTATAGCGGGTTGAGAAGCCCGATTTTGTATAGCCTAGTCCCCGGCTCAATTGAATAGAAGATGGGTGTAGCAAACCAGAGTATCCGCGACAGGAATGCCCAGATGTTTTCGATGTCGACGAAGTATACGTAGAGGGATGAGAGGATTATGGATGCGCTGAAGATGAATACTGTGAACGGTATGAGGATTAGGGAGTAGAGGAGGAGGCCGTTCAGCCCGACTCCGTAGTATACCAGAAATGCCGCTATCACAATCATCTCGAACAGGTGTGAGAGCAGCGTCTTCAAGACGACGGAACTATTCAGTACTTCGTGGGGGAATTTGATGGATTTTATTATGTGACGGTGTCCCATGATCATGCGCGTTGACTCGAGCGTAACCTTCTGGAAGAAGTTGAACATGACGATTCCGAGTAATAGGTACATCGGGTAGTGGATTATTTCCTCGCCCATGCGCCCTGAAAAGATTACGAGGAGGACGAGAAACATGAGCAGGGGGTCGAGCAGGTACCAGATTATTCCGAGGTAGCTTCCTTCGTTTCGAAGCTTAAACTCGGCTTTAGCCAGAGATAGGCTTAAGCCTGCGAAATTCCTCAACTTGGATTGGAAGTCTGACATTATCCCACCTAAATTCATGGCATTTTTCTTTAAAAAAAGCGAAAAGTAAACAATGATACTCAGACATAAGGGTGCTTCCGGAGGGGAGGGAGACGAGGAAGTGGCGGAGTTCCTAAAGGGTCTTGCAGCATCCGACCCGGTAACGCACGGTCCACCACCCATACCCGAGCACCCTGCCGTCGACGTTCACCCCATACGTTTTCTCGAAGACGAGTGCAGGCTGGTAAACGCCTTTGTTTTGGCCATGGGATCCGTGAGGAAGGGTTCAGCCGACCTCGCGGAGGAGGCAGTTCTTACGCTTGAAAACGTACTTGAGCTTGTCCCCGTCGTCACCGACAAGTCCGCAAGATACTTTGCTAGAGAGAGGGCGATATTCGACGACCTGCCGCCGAACACCCCGGAATCCAAGGCAACTTTGTTCTTCCAGGCCGCAAAGATGCTCTTAAATGGAATATCAGGAAGCCCAGAGCTTATCGGAAGATACTTCGACAAGACCAACCCTTCCGCCGCAAACACAACATTAAGGTCTGAAAGAGCGGACAAAGCTTTCGCAAGGTTAATTAGATAATATCTTATTCTAAAATCCTTTTCTTTGGTTTAAGCCCGCCCGTAAGATCGTCCATGCCGGTGTTGTGGATTAGGTGGTCGCTTACGAGAACGCTCGCTCCCGCCGACTGGAATCGCTCGAAAAAGTCGATGGAGTCGGCCCGAGTCTGCTCGGTTATCGCATGCATGAGTTCAGGACCTAATGCTTCTGGTTGAAGTCTGTCGTAGAATCCGAGGTTCGCATGCTTGATAAGCTTGCCAATCAGGACTTGTTCGCGTTTTGCAGGGTCCATGCCGGGGTCGAGTTTAGCCTCCTCTGCGGCGCGGTGTTTCGCAATGTCAGGGCTCGTAAGACACCACTCATCGATTTCTGGCCTGAATGGGACGGTATCCATCACGATGTTTTGAAAATGGGTTGCAACGTTCACCTTCTTAATGCCCGCGTCCACGAACTTGGACAAGTGCTCGAGAGCGGTCCCCGTCGTCCCGTGCTGGGTGATTCCGACGAGCTTATGCTCTGCGATAGCATCGGTGACTTCGCGAGTCCTCTGAAGGTCAATCCCAAGCTGGGGTACGGGATTTCCTTGAGCGTCAAATGCGTTGCCGTGCTCGGTACCATTATGAACTGCCAGAAGATCAGGATTGATTCCGTTCTCGGCCAAGCCGCTGACAAACGCCACCGCCTCCTCGACGGTGGTTATCTCCTGATTGCCGGTCGCCTTGTCCTTGTGTCCTATCTCACCGACCTCGACCTCAATGCTCGCCCGCGGCGCCCGCTCCTGGATGATTCTCGCAAGGCGGGTAGTAATTTCAATATTATCGCGTAAAGCCTCCCGCTTTGTCGGAGCGTTCACGTCAAAGCAGTGGCTTGCGTCAATGGCAAAGGATGTGAATCCCGCATCAATCTGCGCATTCAACAAGTCCTCGGCCTTCTGCACCGCCTCTGGGGTGTTCTCCTTGATCGTTATGTGGTCTCCATGGATTGCGTAAGGCTGGTCGAATCCCAACCGCTTGGCCTCGGCCTTAATCGTTTCAACGAAACTTTGCGGCGTAAAACCGGTGTAACCCAGCTCGCTCATCGCAATCTCAAAGAGCACTGGACTGCCAGTCTCCTGAGCCGCCTCCATAATACCTTGAAGGCTTGCCTTAGTCCTTATGTTTGCGGCCATGATGCTGTGAGGCTTGCCGCGAATAGCCTCGAAAAGATCCTTACCCCAGACGGGCTCAGTAAAATCGATGTCGTCCATGAAAAAGAATTATATTAATGAAAAATAAATCAGTTTAGATCACAATAGGTGCGTGAATTCGAATCTATTATAACTTATTCCCTATCCTATTATGAGGTGAAGTCATGTCTGAGAAAAGATTCAGGATTATTGGTGTTGGAGTTCATACAATAGATTACTCGACTGATGGCGTTGCACCCACACTTGAACATGGGAATTTAGCCATTACGGGACCTATGAGGGCTCATCCAGGAGGTTTCGGTAATTCACTGCCTGTAGCGACAAATCTTCTACCTGGGGAAATTGGGGCTGCGACATTATTATGTCGCGATCCCAACGGCCTTGCATTTTTCAAATGCATGGAGGAGGCTGGCGTTGATACCGGCGGAATAATTTGGAATACTGACTTACCAGAAGATCAGATGTTTGAAATACTGGACCCTAAGCGAGGTGTAGTTAAAGTATCAAGGGATGAGTTGAGTACTGGTATGTCATTTGTTTGTGTCGATCCTGCAAGTGGGGACCCGCTAATATATTTTTCACCGGGAGTGCTGCAGGCATTTGGTCGAGAGCACGTTAATTTGGATTATGCAGGTCAAGCTGACGCAGCCATCATAAGTTATGCAACACTTTTAAGGTCATTGGATAAGGATCACGGGATCCCAATGGCAGGGTTGATACGTGATCTTAGAGCCAGGAATGTTTTGACCGTCTTGGACACGCACAGTATCAAGGGTGCAGACTACTCGTGTCTGGACGAACCATTAAAGGAAGTGGATATATTCGGCTGCAACATCGGGGAAGCAATGTCAATAACTGGCTTAGAGAATGAAACACCAGTGGACGAAATAGTGGATGCTATTGGATCTAAAATGAATATTGATGGCTCAAGAAGCAGGATTGTTGCCGTAACCTCAAAGGAGAAGGGCGCAATACTTGCATACTATAAACCCGGTGAAACAAAACCTGAAATAGTGCAAGTGCCAGCCTGCAATGTAGAAGTCAAAGATGCGACTGGAGCTGGAGACACCTTCAAGGTGGGTTTGGTAGCTTACATAACAGAGCATTTAGAAGAATACAAGAGTGGGCGACTAAACATTAGAGAGGCAACACAATTTGGAAACGCAACTGCCGCATCATATATCGCAGGAACGGGAACAGAGTATGTTGGATCATTTGAGCAAACGATGGCTTACATGAATAAACAGTACCCTGAAACAGGTCCACATCAAAAACGTGTAAAAGTTTAGTATAAATTGGCCGTCTATGAATTGAGCAATCAAAAACCTGAATCCTCAGTTTTAGAGGTTTAAATCGATTTTCTCCCCGTTTTTGGGAGTGTAAACCTCATATTTTCCCGAAAGCTTCTCCGCCAGAGCCTGCCTGCTCTCATCCTGGCCGTGCACGAGAACAATCTTTTTGGGAGACACTTCACCAGCCATTTCGACCAAGTCGTTTTGATCCGAGTGCGCTGAGAAGTCGAAAAAATGGACTTGCGCTTTCACGGGAATCCTCTTGTCTATCAACTCGTCAATGACGTACCCTTCCTCCAATAGCCTTCTGCCGTTGGTCCCCTCAACTTGGTATCCGACAAGCAGCACCGAATTTTTAGGGTTCTTACCGGCTCTTGAAAGATAATCCAATACAGGGCCTCCAGTCAACATTCCCGCAGTAGTTACTATGACGCACGGCTCTTTCACAGCCTCCCTTCTCGTGCGGCTGTTGTAAACCCATTTAGCATTGTTGGCGGCCTTTTGAAGGAGATCCGGATCCCTCAGGTATTCAGGATAACTTAGAAAAATCTTGATAACCGACTTTGACATGCCGTCGAGATAGACTGGGTAAGGCAGTGAGTCGAGCATCATGAGAATCTCTTGGCTGCGCCCCACCGCAAAAGAGGGGATTATTGCGACTCCGCCCCGGTCACAGGTGTCTTCAACACTACTTAAAAACTCGGAAACTGTCTCATCACGGTCTGGGTGAAGCCTGTCCCCGTAAGTCGACTCCGAAATCAATACGTCAGCCTTAGGGTAATCCGCCCTGGAGAGGAGGAAAGTATCCTCAGACTTCGTATCCCCTGAATAAAAAATTTTGTAGCCATCGATTTCAGCTAACACTCCACAGCTTCCCGGAATGTGGCCGGCGTCAGATAAGGTCACCTTGAATTCCTCGCCAAGCTTCCTCTCCTTCCCATACTTTAGGGAAATCTCACATTCCTCAAGACGGTCAACGTCCCCGTCGGAATAATATTGGTGTAGTTTTTTCAACTCGTTCACTTTCACGGAATCATGGAGTAGGAGTCTTGCCACGTCGAAGGTGACATCAAGACCGTAGACTGCGAAGTATTTCCGTTTCCGGAGGTAAGGCAGTCCCCCGCTGTGGTCTAGGTGGGCGTGAGACAAGACGACTGAATCAACTTTTTCGGGGACTTCAGGGAAAGTTAAGGGTTCAGTCATCTGCATTCCATAGTCGAACAAAAGAGCCTCACTTTTAGAAGAAAGCAAGTACCCGCTCTTCCCCACTTCATTCGCACCGCCGAGAAGAGTAAGTGTTGGGGATGGCATATGCTAACCTATCTGATTCGGTGCATAAAAACAGGTATTTTTGTTCACGAACTTCCATAACATTGTATGCATAACACCCTTTGGATTGCAGCGCTCGCAGTGCTCGGGGCGGGAATATTAGCCATTGAATTGGGCATATCCTCTGCGATAACTGAGATACTTGCAGGAGTAGTAGTCGGATCAGTTCTGGATTTCCAACCAGGCCAATACCTTGAATCCTTAGCATCCCTTGGAATCCTAACGCTCATGTACGTCGCAGGCCTTGAAATCGACTTAGACCTTATGCGAAGCCGATTTCGTGAAAGCGTCTCAATAGGGTTTTCCTCATTCACACTCCCATTCATCTCAGTGGCTATAATCGCCCGATACGCACTTCATTTTACAAGTATGCACAATGGAAAAAGAAGAAGAAATAATCAGACTACTTGAGGATTCCATCTCAAGGAGCATTGTAGGTGAAAAATCTGTCGGCCTTATTTTTTCGGCTGGAGTCGACTCGACCCTAGTTGGAGTATTAGCCTGCAAATTCACTTCCGTTTCAGCTTACAACGTGGGGATTTCCGGATCAGTAGACATGGAGTATGCAAAAAAAGTTGAAAATGATTTACGGTTTAAAGTGAATTTTGTGGAAGTTTGTGAGGAGGAAATCGAGAAAACACTGCCCGTAGTTCTTAAGGCTATCGGGGAACCTAACCCGCTTAAAGTCGCAGTGGGGCTTCCGTTTTATTTCGCATCCAAAGCTGCCAGAAGAGACGGATTTTCAGTCATGCTTTGCGGGCAAGGCCCGGATGAAATGTTTGGAGGGTATGCTAGATACCTCACAGACGTTAGGGGGGAAAGTTTTCCAGGCGTCGCCCAATCCATGCGAGAGGATGTGGCCAACATCTATGAATCCCAACTACAATACGATGAGAGAGTCTGCAAACTAAATAACATGACGCTTAAGTTCCCATTCCTAAACAAGGATTTGGTCGAATACGTAAGTAAAATCCCAATCGAGGAAAAAATCAGGGTTGTTGAGGGCAAAGCCGACTATGATTGCGTGGATGACGTGGGAGAATTGAAAGTGATACGTAAATTCATCCTCCGTGAAGCCGCAAAAAGTGTAGGAGTCCCAGACCTGATTCTCAACAGGCCGAAAAAAGCCGCGCAATACGGAAGCGGAACATCCAAGGTCATTGAAAAGCTCGCTCGAAAAAGAGGATATAAAAAAAAGGCTTTGGATGAAGGCCGCACAGACTACGTGAGATATTACATCGAGTCTATTTTCAGATGAAAAATGCTAAAAAAACACTTCAAACAGTAAGCTCAGGCAAGAGGAAGAAGGCAAAAAGTTTGAAGGTGACCTCACTTTTCAAGAGAAAACCAGGTACAAAAAAGATTCGGGCCACAAAACAACAAGCTCAAAAATACGCAACCGAGTCCGAGCAAGCTGGATTAAAGGCGCGCGAAGGGTTTAAAAAGTCTACTGCGGTTTTTCTGCTCGGTTTTGTACCATTGGGGTTGGTAGGCCTGTTCACGGCTTTTACGGTTTCTGGGGGAAACATTAAAAACACTCTACTGTTCATTGCAGTTTCCGTTGTAGCGTGTATAATATTCGGAGTATACTTGTCTAAAAAACTTGAGAAAAGCTTCACTGACCTGGAGAACACTATTGCGCACAGAGGGCTTTCGCACGCGAAAAAATAAGTGTGAATTCACATCCACAAAACGATTTTTGCTTTCGCAGGCCCCCAGAGAGAGCGCACTCCCCCGCTGCGGCCTACTTCAAGCTCTACTGCGGCGGGGTTGAAGACTTGGTCTACTAGGCCGTCTGAGTCTGAATCGAGTTCGCGAAGTAGGCGGGCTGTCGCCTCGGCGTAGGCATCAAAAGGGTCGTATTCGCCGGCAGGGGTTGCTCCAGTGTAATTGCACTCAAGAGAGCCGTTGTAGGATTGTGGGATCAAGCCGCTAGCAAGGGATAAGTCTTCGAATTCAATAGTCCAGTTGCACCCCACCGCTTTCGCGTGCACGTTACCGTAGTCGACGCTTGCAGGCGGATCTAAGATTGTCGCTCTTGCGACGTTTCCCCTCAATGGCTGGCCGGAAGCATAACCTACAAGCAGTCGGAAGGAGTGCGTCATTGCTACAGACGAAGACTCATCAGATCTGGAAGTGTTTTGCGCCAAAACATCATCATCCAAGTAAAAACGGTATCCAACATGGGATGGCACCAGTAATTCAAAGTAGTATTCACTCAAGTTTTTCGCAATCGTCCAGTTTGCACTCGAGTTATCTCCACCTGACTCGGCCCATGCCTCACCGATCTCGTCTAAAACGCCTTTTTTATTCAACACTTCCAGTGAATCCTCGGAAATATAGTGGAGCCTCTTGAAAGAGGATGAGGAAGTGTCAGATGGTTTGTAGTGTATGGCACCCCACAGCCCTGCGAAAAGCATGACTGTAATGGTGAATGCGAAAAGCGAGTCCAATATGACAGTGTAACCCTTGTTGTTTATCACATGAACTCCTCCGCTGAAGTATACCAGACTGTAAGTGTTGTTTTGACGATTTCCCCATCGAGGAGGGCGTTCCGTGTGACTGATAGTAGTCGGGTCTGATTTTGGGGTGCCTTGCCTGTTGCAGGAAATACTCCGCCAATCGTAAGGTTTGAACCGTTTAAGTTGGTTATTAGGTAGTAAAAGTCGTAGCCCCCAAGTCCGAGTAGATAACGGTTGCACATGTAATTTGACAGTGAAATGTCGTCGCAAAGGCCGTCGAACTGTGAGTCATCGAAGAGTGTCACAAAGCCCACAATCTTTTCACTGGATAGAATCCGGGATTCATTCGCAAGACCCACAGATTCTATGTTACTAGTATTCCAGTTACCTGGGATTCCTGAAGTTTTTACTAATTGTTCCGCAGCATCAACCGACCTTTCCTCCATAATCCGGTAGGATTCAGCTTCAGTCAGATCCCGCGTCGTATTATACCACAAGAGAACGCACAAAATCAAAACTGTCATAAAGATGAAGTAGGCTAGGAGAAACTCCCCCGAAAAAACCTGCGCCCTACGATTTATCATGCACCAATCACCCACGAAACATTAAGAAAATTATCCGACTCGATGCTCTCATCAAGCTGCTCTATCGGATCGATCTCAAAGGGGAGAATGTGTAATCCAGCCGCAGGAACAGTAACGTTAAAGTACACTGTCGTTTCAGCCTCAGCCTCAAGAGAAGGAACCACATCATCCAAAGAACCATTCAACCGCACTATAAAAGCTGAAGCGCGAACATGAGACTTGTCCCGCACTCTGACAGAAATCGTTGTGTTCGTCCCAGAAACATTCGAAGAGGAGCTAAAGCTTTCTCGCACGAAAAAAAGGTTGGGTTTGTGACAGGTTACAATAACAGCATCCCCAGTATTCTCAATCCTATTTTGCAGGGTCTCCCCCTTATCCAGGCAATAAATCGTAACATTAGCTGCTAGAACCTGAGTCACCCACTCTGAACCGTCAAAGTGAATCGAAAGAAAATTCTTGGAGGAAGAAACATTATAATCGACGGAACCGAAAAGATAAGATGGAACCGAAACATACCTATAGTATCCGTAAGACTGTTGGCTGATGGTATTTATGTTGAATGCGATTGAATCAAGAACTGATTGCGCATCCATTGAAAGCTTGAGATTGTTTGCCAGAATATTCTTTTCGAGGGCGAGGATCACAACGATTATGAAAATGAGAAGTATGAACCCGACTGTGATAATCAACTCTAAGCTAACCTGTCCCCTGGAAAAAAATCGCATCGTATTAAAGAGATTATTTAATTTGCTTGATTAAATTAGTATTAATGGGAAAAAACACGCTTCTACCCGTAATATTAATCCTATGCCTTACAGGATATTGTTCGGCTGAGGAGGCAGATTGGCCTACTTTCAAGCAGAATACTGGAAGAACCGGGTTTCAGCAAGGATATTCAAATTACTCACTGGAAGATATTACCCTCATTTGGAATTATACTGTAGGATCTGCCGTGGAATCATCTCCCGTAGTATCCGATTTTGACGGCGACGGGAAATTAAATGTCGTGTTTGGATCAGACGACGGTAACCTCTACTGCTTAGACTATCAGGGAAAAGAGATATGGAATTACTCTGTAGGTGCGAGGATCAGGTCCACCCCAACACTTGCAGACATAAACTTGGACGATAAAATGGAGGTTTTGTTTGGTGCTGACGACGGAGTACTCTACGTACTCGACGGCGATGGAAAACTCCTTTGGAGTTTTACGACAAATGGATCAATACTGTCTTCGCCTCTTGCAGCTAATTTCGACGACACCGACGACCTTGAAGTAATAATCACTTCAATGGACGGATTCGTTTACGCCCTAGATAGTAGGGGGGAATCCAAGTGGAGTTATGAGACAAGCGATTCCATAAGAACTAGTCCCGCATTGGGGGATCCAAACGATGACGATAATTTTGATGTTATTTTCGGCTCCTCCAACAACGTCTTGTATGTTCTATCATATCCACCATACAGGATCTGGCAGTATCAGACGAACGGAAACATTTATGCAACTCCCGCAGTCGTCGATTATGACAGAGACTACAAGGAAGAGATCATTCTAGCATCCTCTGACTCGGTAATCAAACCAATTTACTGGGGGACTGCAATAAGCAGTGCCGGAAAGAGAAAAGTATGCAGGATTGTTGATTGGAGGGAAGTCTGCGAGTTCGTAACCCCCGCCTACTCTAAATTGTATGAAGAATGGAATTACACTACCTCGGGAAGCATTTATTCATCCCCTTCTGTCGCCGACTTCACAGGCAATTCCAAACAGGATATCGTTTTCGGAACCGACAAACACACCCTCCACATCATAAACACTGAGGGACAGCGAATCGGAGGATACACTACGAACAAGGCCATTAAATCCACTCCAGCCATAGCGGACTTGGACGGAGACAGTATACCGGAGATTATATTCGGCTCCGACGAAGGCATGGTTTACGTCATCGACTACCCGTACATTGCAAGCTTATCCACCATAGTCGTAAATCTTTCATTTGAGGAACTCTACCTGGGGCTTTCGAAACTCGGGGGAAAAGCAGAAGAGATGGCACTTGAAGTTGGAATAAACGAGACGCTTGAAACTGTCAGCGGACAAGAATGGAATATTCTGAAAACCCTGGATAATAAGACTTTTAAGAAGGGTTCAATCAAGTACTTGGAGATGAATCGTAAAGTCGAAATTTCAGTTGGAGAGTCGAAAATAACCTTAGACGCAAGGAAGAACGGAAACAATATTGTATTATTCAATTACCCCAACAAAAAAAGGTTCGGCTTTAAGACTGGAGGAACAGTGCGATCATCTCCCGCTATAGCCGACGTAAACAGTGACGGCCACCTTGAATTCTTCGTGGGTTCGGGTGAAGGAGTACTCTGGGCTTTCGGAAGCCTGAAGGAATTCACGAGATCAGAAGCAGCAGACCTTCTCGACGAAGCAGAATACGTGTACAGCCTAGACGACTTAAACGCAACCTACGAAACCACCATTAAAGCACAAAACCTGTATGAGTCAATAGGCGACTCTCAAGGCATGTCGAGGGCACAATCCATCCTCCTTCGGCTTGAAGCCGATGAAATTTTGTCAAAAGCCTTAGACTTATACAACAAAAGCCTTATTGCAAACGCCTCAGACTACCTGGAACAAGCAGCAATGATCTATGCCAACATCAACTACACAAGATCCGGTGAAAACACAAGCAGGCTATCCGACCTTCTTGAAGCAGAATTATATTACAGGGAAGCGAAGATACTCTATAATACTGGAGACCTTGAAAACGCCTCAAGATACGTTTTGAAGGCTCACGAGATTTTCACAGCATACAACGATACGCGAGGGAAAAACAAGTCAGCCAATCTCCTTGAACTCTCTGTAGAGCAAAAGGATGCTGACGCATACTATGTTTTGGCCTTAAACTTGTTTTTCGAGGAAGGCTA
>JBDRAY010000085.1:0-9503 GCA_043823295.1 Methanobacteriota archaeon
CAGGAGGGCCGGTCTGCATTGTTTGACGCCTCTCACATGGGCGAATTTTCCTTAACTGGACTTGAGGCTGAAGGTTTCTTGGATCATATGTTAACCAACAGGATTTCTGGCTCCAAACCAGGAAAATGCGTTTACTCTCCAATGTGCTATGAAAACGGTGGTACAGTCGACGACCTGATTGTTTTCCGGAAAAGCGACGAATCTTTCATGATTGTGGTGAACGCTTCGAACACAAGCAAAGACTGGGACTGGCTTAGAGGACACGCAAAACCTGGTCTGGATTTTAATGATTTAAGCGGAGGAACTGCTTTACTTGCGGTTCAAGGTGATACTTCACTGGATATTCTTCAAAGTCTTTCCGACACTGATCTGGCTGATATGAAGTTTATGTCTTTTAGAGATAACGTAGATGTTGCGGGAGTTCCAACTTTAGTTTCTCGGACTGGATACACTGGTGCCGACGGCTTCGAAATCTACTGCGACTGGGACAGGTCACCCCTACTCTGGCAGGCTCTTATGTATGCTGGAAAAGCCAGGGGGATCACTCTCGCGGGTTTGGCGGCCCGCGACGTCGTACGAATAGAGGCGGGCCTTCCCTTATACGGCCACGAGCTTGGTGAAAATATCTCACCTTTGGATGCTGGATTAGGCCGGTTCGTGAAATTGGGGAAAAAGGATTTCGTGGGTGCAAGAGCTTTAAGTATGCGGGCGAATCCTCAAGCCCTTATGGGTCTTACCCATCAACGGGGTGTTCCCGAACGTGAGGATGGAAGTGTTGGCGTGATTTGTGAAGGTGTTGAAGTGGGTTATGTCTCGAGTAGTTGTTATTCCCCCAATCTCGACTCCCGGATTTCGATGGCTTTTTTCAGGGATCCTGAGGATGCGACTCCTTTTACGGAAGTGATGCTTTCAGGAAAGGATGGCAGGCAGGTTCCAGCTGAAATCACGGCCTTACCGTTCATACGTAAAGAGTATAAAAAGTGAGTTTTTTTTTCTGATTGTTGAGCAGCGTCTATGGAACAAGACTCGCCGAAGCGAATCATTAACTCCGGTGAAACCCGAAGGTTTATCCACCGCAACTCAACTTATACAAAAATTCTTAGGAAAAACTAATATAAAAACCTTTCTATTTCCGGTTACTGTTGGGAAACGTAGTCTTTTTTCAGGTAATAAAGTGTAATTCGTAGGAAGGGGGGGTTTTTCTGTAAGCCTGATCTTCCTCGGGAGGAGCGGTGCATCGAAGACCTCCTACATTACTCTTGGGGCGGAGCCACGGCGTTTACGATGTTTAAGTAAAGTTGTTCCGCCTCCGCGTACTTCCAGATTACTTCTTCAGCAATCTCCCCTGTTTCTGCCTTCCCAGTCAAATCATCGACAAGCTCCGAATACTCTCCGCCCAACCCCACTGCGGATGCGACGCTCCGGTACAGCGCGAGCCGGGGTATGCCGTCTTCTGAAACGCCTTCCGCAACCCAATGGTTGAAGGACTCCTCAAGGTGTGCTCGCCCTCTTTCTTGGACTTTTGATTCGCCTATCTGAAACAATGCAAGGCACGCGATGATCTTCTCTCCCTGCTCGCGGACTGGCCCATCACTCTTTCTTAGCTGTCCGTAAGGGCCGCTGGGTTTTAACAGGTTTCGGATTTGAAGTCCCGCCTCCTTCATCATGGTGCCGCGGTCCTTGAAGCCCGCCCGGAACGTGTTGAGCATACAATCGAATTCCTCGAAGGTCATGGGGGCTTCTTCCGCAGGCGGTGTCTCTTCTTCTGGAGGTTTTTCAGGCGGCTTCTGTAGCGCTGGTTCCGGGGGTGCCGGCTCTTTTTCCGGCGGTTTTTCACCCAAAACTTCCTCTGGTGGGGTCGGCGGCTCTTCTGGTGCTTGAAGTCTTAGGGCTTCTGGTGCTTGAGCTGGCGGGGATTCTTCTTCTTGCGGTGGGAAGGTGCCTTCAGGGATTTCTGGAGTTTCCGTGGGCGGTTCCGCCTCTGCGGGAGGGGTGGATTTTGGAACCTCTTCTAGTGGTGCTTCCGGTGCTTCTAAGGGCGTCGGTGCTTCCTCTTCCGATGGTTCTTGCATTTGAAGCGGGGGGGCGGGTTCTTCTTCGAGAGGTTCTTCTTCGGGCGCCTCTTTAAGAGGGATTTCCACTACTTCTTCGACGACCGTTTGCGGGACTGTGATTGGCTGGCGGTCGGAGGTGGCTGGTTGCGCGGGTCCAAAGCCTTCAGCGAAGTCTCCAAGTGTTTCGTCCGTGATTTCGGCCGCTAGGTCGGGGTTCATCTGTAGGATTTTGTGAGAGCGTCCGTGCTTACTCGGGGAATCTACGATACTTAAGGCGGGTCCTGCAGTTTTTCTCAGCTCTCCGATCCCGAATCCCTCTCTCTGAAGGGTCTTTAAGGCTGAATCAATCCCATCAGCCGTTAACAATATTTCACCCGCCTCCTTCTGTCGGAACATAACGGATGCGATACAATCTAAGGCGGCTTTGGGTTTTATGCTGTTTATAGTGAACACTCCTCTGAGTCTTTTAAGGTCTAAATTAAACAGAAAATCCTCGGAAAGATTAGTATCACTACAGAAGTCTTTCACTCCCCCAACCATCCCGCTCAATACCGCCTTCAAGTGGGGGTCAACTGGCTTGGCTTCGGTTGCATGAGTTTCACCTGCTACGGCAGCTTCAGCCTCGACCGGCTTCGCCTGAACCTGCGCCTCCACCGCCTGAGGTGCAAGATGAATCCTCGGTTCCCCAAGCGCAATCTTTCTCCTGTATTTCGGGTCAGTTAAAGCCCTGAGTTCGTCCACTACTTGCGGTTCTCCGCGCACTTCTACATCTCCGACAGTTGCAATACCCCTGCCTGGTTCTCCTATAATCCTCCGTATTACGCCGTCGATTGCCCCGTCAGCCGCTCTCAACTGGAGGTTTGTTTCTGGGTGACGGCTATTATAAGTAGCTACAAAATCCCTCCGAGACCATGTTCCTCCGAAATACTCGAGCGCAATCTGCCTGTGGCTTTCAGCGGCACTACGCGGCCTCCAAGTTTCGGATGGAATGCTCCAAAGGATGTCGCGGCGGTCCTTGCTCCTCAACCTACCCATCCGCTCCCTGACTTCATCAACCGAGGGGGACTCCACCTTTGCTGCCGCAGCAATGTAGTCCCAGGCTAGCTGGCAGGCGAGCGGCCGCTTGGTAAGGCCGGTTAGTATTGTGCCGGCGGTGGCTTTCACGCCGTGAACGGTGAGGTCGGGATAGCGTTTCCGGACTTCCTCGGCAGACAAGCCTTCGTCGAACATGTCGTGGGTAAGACGCCTGTCCCTGTCGCGGACTTCGAGTTCCGGGTTCGCGGCCACAAGCTTTACTGTCTCGTCCCGAAAATTCTGAGGCATCCTAAGAAGCGCCCACCTCATCTGCTCCCTGGAAAGCATTGGAATTGTATTTAGCCTCTTGTTCACAGCCTGAACCTGGCTCATAAGCTCTGGAGTGCCAGCAATCCTGTTCACGAGATTGTAAACCAATCCCTTAGCGTTATCTCTAGTAAGTTCGGGTTCTACTTCATCGAGCTCCCCTACCGTAGCGTCTCCTCGCAACACCCTCTCGCAGACTTCAAGTTCGTTGTAGCGTAATTCATGAGTCAAGGTGTCATAGTAAGCTTTACGAATCGTCTTCCAGTCTTCATCCGGCATCTCAGAGATTGCGAAGCGAACGTTTTTACGTTGTGAAGCTGTGGCAGACCGGAGCTTTGAACGCTTTTGCATTGTGTTAAATTATAACCACTCCACCTTCTTAAGGTTGTTTACACCATAACTATCTGGCCATGTCTGGGATGGAGCATCTTTTCAGGGAGTCACTCACTGGTGTGAATCCGCAAGAGGAGAAACTCACTCCCAGATTCGAGTTCGACAAGCTTGTCACTTTCGCCGGGAACAAGAAGACTCCCATATACAATTGGTTCTACTACAAGGAAGGTTTTAGCAGGGACTTTGTTTGGAGTGCGTTAGAAGAGCTTGCTATTCCCAAAGGCTCGCTCGTCCTCGACCCTTTCTGCGGTACTGGGACGACGCTACTCGCGGCAAAGCAGGCTGGCTACGACTCTGTCGGATTTGATATTCTACCCCTCGGAGTCTTCGTCTCCAAAGTCAAGCTTGCTGAAGGCTATGACCTGGATGAGATGGAAAAGCAGATACGGCATATAAGATCACTCAAGTTCGGGGAGCCGGAAAACAAGCTTGTTGACATCCGATTCCTAGACATGCGCAAAGTATACTCTCGCTACGCACGGCGGGACATACCCTTTTTTATGGAAGAGATTTTCAAAGTCGAAGACGAGAAGATCCGAGACTTCATGCTCCTCGCCCTCATAAGTATTGTAGGCCAAGCCTCCAACGTTAAGAAGGATGGTGGCGTGCTCAGGATCGTCAGGAAAAAGCACCTCCCTCCAGTCAGATATCTTTTTCATAACAAGCTTAAAAGGATGTTTAAGGATTTGAAAAAAGCAGGCCCAACGCCAAAAGTATCTTGTAACGTGAATGTAGGTGATGCTCGAAACATAGATCTTAAAAACAATTCTGTTGATGCGCTTATTACTTCCCCTCCGTATCTGAATTTCGTTGACTACACCAAGCTTTACGCGCTTGAGCTTAGTCTTCTCGTTTCTTCAGCCAGGGAGATGGAGAGTCTTCGCAGGATGTCTATGAGAAGCCATGTTACTACAGAGTACGACAATAGTGGGGTAGGGTGGGATGGTCTTAAACCGCTTTTAAGCCAGGTTTTGAAGGCTAATCCCGGGGAAGATAAAGTCCCATTAGTCGTTGAAGGTTATGTGAAAGACCTCTACACTTCGATTTCTGAAGCATCCCGAGTGATAAAACCTGGAGGGCATGCAGTCTACGTCGTTTCCAACTCGGCGCTTCCTGGGATTACAGTAGACATAGATATTATGGTTGCGGAAATGGGGGAAGGGCTTGGATTCACCGTTGAAGATATTTGGGTTGCAAACGTCCGCTGGGCTGACGTGCATGGAATAGTCAAAGCCCGGCCGGTGCGGGAGAGTGCGGTGGTTTTGAAGAGGAATTAGTTCTCAATGTATTAAGATGTAAGGCTGATTTCCCCTATTGAGATTCTTTTCCCGTATTTTTCGCATTTGTTTTGAACTTCGAATTCGATTAAATTTTCTCCCTCACTGAGTGGCAGGTTTGTCAATTGGAGTGATTCCAATGATTCTTTCGAATTGATCCTGATTGAATCAAAACTAATATTGTTTACTGAAATTTCCAGAACCTGATGGTCACATGGGCTTTTTATCGTGAAGTTTAATGTGGCGTTCACATTTTTTGGGCTTAATGTTTTCAAGGTAGCTTTTCCATAAATATTTGTCAATCCGAATTCATCTTCTATCGTGAAGAATGAGGGATTCCAACCGTCGTCTCGGAAAGTGATTAATTCCCCTAATGGCTCGTAAGGCAATCTGTATGCAGCTAATATCCTGTCCTCATAGTAGGGTGTGACATTGAATATCTCTTCAACTAGAATTCTTGATTTGTTAAAGTACATTAAATCAGCTTCGAACAGTATTGACTTGTTGAAAATTGTTGGATATCTACCGTCATTTAAAAAAGTTTCAAAATAATCCCTGAAGTAATCCTTGAAAATAATTATCCTATTGATGCCATAGTAAGAAAAAAAACCCCGGATGATTTCGGGACTGGGCTCCTGTTCTGGATTTGTCTTTGATTCTAAATCGAACACACTCATTATTGGTGATTCCCCATAAAATTGAAATATTCTGGGATTTAAAACATTCCATTGCAAGTAACCCCAAACAATCTTCTTTTTGTGAAAAGTCTGATAATACTGGTGTTTTTGCACGAATCCGGTATCCTTTCTAGGGAGATTCAGTATGGCAATCGCATCGTCATCTGATTCAAGTACGTCAAAAAAGGGACTAACCCTCGTGTCTGACAAGTAATATGGTACCGGCAAGAAATCGAAAAGGATTAGTAGTGAAAAAAGAAGAAGGAAGATTTTTCTCCCACCAAAATTTTGTATTGCATCCAATCCCAGACCAACAAGAACACTTAAAGCAAGAGTTGAATAAACTATTATCCTTGCAGGAGCGTGAAGTGTTGAGAGTATTGGGGAAAAATTTAGGAATAATTCTGGAAGGCCTATCCGAGTCTCAAATCCTCCTATTTCAAGTGTCGGACCTAATGCAAAGACAACTGAAGTGAATAGAAGCACAATCCAAAATCCTGTTTTTTTAAAATCAATCCTTGAAAAAGAATACAAAATAAAAATTAACACTGACCAACCCAGGTATACGATAGTCCGATTGTATCGTTTGTCTATTCCACCGTAAACTGATTCAAAATGAGGTCCGAAGACTTTATGGTACATGCTTGGGACAAAAAGGCTTATCGCATTGGCTGCAAAATGATTGTGAAATTGGAGTGGCACCACCGATTTTTCAGTGAAAAACCACAATACTGGTTGAATCAATGCCGGTGATAATAATATTAGGCTGGCAACAGCGAATACCCCAAATTTCTTGTATTCTATTAAAGTAATCCTTCCTTCAATCCTGTGATAGTATACGAACAATAATACTACGAGGCCTGTGTAAAACATGTAATTGAAGTCTGAAAGGGAAGTCAAAGAGAAAAAAATTGCCGCGTACACCGGATTTTTGAAACCCTTCTCTCTAAGAGTCTTTAGAAGGTATAAAAGGCATAAAGGAATCCATTCGATATGGACTAAACCCGAAATCCCGTTTACAACCTGTCCCATGTGATAAGGGCTGAAAGTATAAACCATCCCGGCAATAAAAGACGCCCTCCCATTTTTCGTGAGGTAAAAGACGAGCAAATATGCTGCGAATCCTGACAGGACGATTGAAGCTAACACGAAAAGATTATAAGTGAAAGCAAGGTTTCCGGTTAAAGAGTAAATGGGTATTGAAGCGAGATTCGTTAAGTGGTTGCCTAAAGCCCCTCTATAATCAATGCCATGCGGATAAGCTAAAATATCAACGAAATACGGGAGCCTGTGATAGTCTATTATACTCGTCTTCCACCACCAAACCATCCAAAGCATACTCCACACGTCAAAACAACCCAAAACATGAGTTTTAACCTTCCCTAAAAGCTCGAAATTGAATACTAGAGTTAAGATCACGTAGCCTAAAAGAGGCATTAAATGTTTTCGAATTTTTTTCATTAAATCCCCTCAATCCTAATTTCGCGGATGAATGAATCCTTTTCTTTCCCACCGCAACCCGCAACTTCAATGAACTCGATAATATTTGAGCCTTCATGAATTTTGATTTTCGGATTAAATTCAACCCCTCCGCGGAATATCCCCCAAAAATCATCATTTACTGTTACTCCAATACCTTCTTCCTCGCAAGGACTGTCAAACTCAAATGATACTGAAGCCTCAAACTCTCTTGGACTAACAGTTAGAAGTGATGCTCGACCTGGGAAAGTTGGGTTTGATGAATCAGAATCAGCTCGCGAGTAATCCCATCCCTCGTATGGGATAGTGAAAAATGATTTTGAAGGTAACACATCCAATCTGTAAGCAACTAAATCATCATCTTCGTAGATTGGGGTTGTATTAAAAACATTCTCAACTAAAGCACGTGTTTTACTGAAAATCTCATCGTCTCTACCTTTTAAAACAGTTTCATTAAACATAGCTGGAAGTCTCCCCTGACTTAAAAAACTTTCGTAAAAGGCAGTGTAATACCTTTTCTGGATGATAATCCACTCAATCCCATAATGATCGAAGAATTCCGGCATCAAACCATCAACATCCTGGACAATTAAATTATTATCAGAGCGCAAACTAAGCCTTCTGAAAAAAGGCGAACCCTGAAAGAAAAGAGTTTGCCTTTCAGGTAAAACATTCCACTGTATTGTGCCCCAAACCATATCCTTTTCGTGTATGGTCTGAAAGAAATTATATCTGACTAAAAAACCCCCACTGGACGGCAAGTTAAGGACTGCGAAATCACCTTCATATTCCCGAAGATCTTGGAAAAACGGGCTAATTCTCGTATCTGAAAGATACATCGGATACGGAAGGAAATCAATTAAGATAATGAGGAAAAAGGCCGCCAAGACAAGATTCCCCTCCTTCATGCTTAAACCCGTAACAGTTTTTGAAATGCCAAAACCAAGCAGGACACTCATTGAAAGCGTTGTGAAAACCATAAACCTTGCCGGGACGTGGAGGGAAGAGTAAACCGGGATAACATTGAGCAACAACTCCGGAAGATCGAGGATGGTTTGCTTTCCCATAAACTGCAGTTCAGGACCCAATGATAAAATAATGGAAAAGAGTGAGAGCGCAATCCAAAAGTTGCATTCCCTCGACCATCCTCTTCTTAAAGTGTAAATCAAGATGAGTATGATGCTCCAGCCAATGTAGACGATTGTGCTTGGGACTGGTTTTCCAATAACCTGATATGCTTCCTCAAAGATTCCGTTAAAAATGGGATGGTGCATGCTTGGAATGAAAAGACTTGCCAAATCGGCAGAGTAAACGCCATGCCAAGGTATTGGTGTCTGGCTTGGTCCTGACAAGAACCACAGGATAGGTTTAATTAAAACTGGTAGGAGAAGTACGGCACTCACACAAGCGAAAAATAATATCTTCTTAAACCCATTTTCTCCCAAACCGCCTGAAAAGCGAAAGTAGAAGACAAACAATAAAATGACAAGTGCAAAGTAGAACATGTAGGTGAAGTCACAAAAACCATTTAATGCGAAAAAAACGGCAGCATAAAAAGGATTTTTATAACCCCCCTCCTTTAAAGTCTTTAAGAGGAACATAAGACACAAAGGAATCCACCCAATGTGCATGAGGTTTATTAAACCGTGAGCTCCCAATCCGATGTGGTATGGGCTGAATGTGTATGCAAAACCTGAAATAAACGCAGCCTTAGGACTTTTAGTCAGATAATTCACTAGAAGATAAGCTGCGAATCCACTGAACATTATGGAAAATAAATAAAAAGTATTGTACGTTAAAGCCAGGTTGTCTGTGACAAAATAAATGGGTATTGAAAGAAAGTTTGTGAAATGATTTGTCAACCCCCCACTGTAGTCCACACCCCAAGGGTGTCCTAAAACGTCCACGAAATACGGGAGCCTGTGGTAGTCTAGGATGCTCGTCTTCCACCACCAAATCATCCAAAGCATACTCCACACGTCAAAGCTGCCAGGAACATGAGTTGACAAGCTTTCGATTAAATTCAAATTCAAGACGAGGGATAAAAACAAAAAACCAATCAATGCACTAATATGTGTTCTACTCAGAATCATCTTTTAAATTTAAGTTTAATCCCGTACTTGACCGTAGACTTGAAAAAATCAAGCCCATCAGTTAAGACATTTACTTTCGACTCTCCTACCGGCCTCTTCACACTCACTCTTATCGGAATCTCACTCAACCTTAATCCAGAGGAAATCGCATGAAACAATATTTCAGTCTGCCAACCCCAACCCATCTCA
>JBDRAY010000086.1:0-29936 GCA_043823295.1 Methanobacteriota archaeon
TTACTACACCTAGTGGGTTCCAGTTTTTTGCGTTAAAGTTTTTGTTATCCATGCCAAGGATCCTGAATATGTTCCGAACGCCAGCGTAAACTAGGTTCTGGCGTTCTGTTTCATCACCCTCATATGGGTATTCAGGGTAGATCTCTGGGGGGTTGTATGGCGGCTTTATGTCATACGTCATATTATCATCCTGGTATACTCCAACAATACTTTTTTCCATGATAGACACCTCAGTGATCACGTATTTCTGATTTAACAATAGGACGTTTCCCGCTTTTATCCAAAGCAATATCGTCAACCAAATCTACAGTAATCCTAATCGACTCGCCTAAATTCTTCTTTAAACCCTGTTTAATAGACTCTGAAGTAGTTTTCTTAAATGAGTTGGAAGGCACAATTAATACTTGAATCAAATCCTTGCGCTTTTGGATAACCTGAAATTCTTTGACGAGCTTTCCATACCCCTCAAAAAAGTAGTTGAAAAACAAGAATGAAACCTTTCGTGAGGAAACGTGAATGAAGTCTGTTACTCTCCCGTCTATGCGCTCTAGCAGTTGGAGTTTTCTGCCGCAAGAGCATTCTTTGTCTGTTGGTGTCCCTAGATCTCCTGTTTCATATCGGATAAATGGCATTGCTAGATTGTCGAATGATGTTACTATTATCCTGCCCGACTTCTTGTCGACAAGCTTTCCGTCTTCACCTACAAATTCAACAAAAAAGTTTTCCATGTTAACGTGGAGTCCCTCATGTTTTTCGCATTCGTGTGCGACGGCTCCGAATTCCCTAGAGCCGTATCTATCGAATACTTCACAGTTTAAGGCGGATTCTAAGGTTGAGCGGTGGGATGCGATCAGGTTCTCAGCTGATGTGATTACTGAATTAACCGAAACGTCATCTACTTTTTTCTCTAAAATAAACTCAGATAACTTTATAATAGCTGATGCGTAGGCTTCAATTGCGCGGGGTTTGTATCTTCTAACAACCCTAACATATTCTGTCATACTTTCATCATCAAGGCCGAAAGCCGAAAGCATCAGCCGCCTCTTAATGTATCTCTCAAAAAGCCTCCTACTCAATGATTCTTTATGGGACCCCCAGATTGTAACGAATTTCTCTCCAAATCCAAGTCCAGCCCATGCATAACCCCTCAGAAGAGTGGCTCTTTCCACTTCAATTAAATTGTGGTCAATGATAAACTCGAAGGGGCTTCCAGTAGAACCTGATGTGCTGTTTAGCACCCAACTCTTCTTGTCAATGTTTTTTGCCGTAACGTTTTCTGGAAAATTTTCCCTGAAATCTTCTTTAGTTGTTATGGGTAGCTTTTGCATGTCCTCCGGGGATGTTATGTCTGATGGTCTGAGCCCGTTGGATTTAAATAGATTACGATAATAAGGGACATTATCATATGCGTGGGCTATTACAGCCTTCAGTTTTTCCCATTGAATTCTCGCAAGCTCCTCTTTTGTCATCCACTGTGTTTTCTCAAGGAGCCTATAGTTCTCCCAGAACGTGACTCCACCATACTTTAAATTAGGGGCCACAACCTTAGTCAAAAAACCGCTGTACAAGCTCATCGTAGGTTTAAGAGTTTTTCATACAACCTCTCGTTTTCATTAATCATCTTTTGAATTGAAAAATCCTTTAGAACTTTTTCCCTCCCTTCTTCACCCATTTTCTTTAGCTTTTCCGGGTTTTTGATGATTGAATCTAAGGCTTCATAGAGTCCTTCCGAGTCTCTCGGTTCAAATAGAAGTCCGGTTTTTCCGTCTGAGACTGATTCAGGGATGCCTGAAGTGTTGGTCGCAACTACGGCAAGCCCTGCCGCCATAGCCTCCAAAATCGTGTTTGGAAAACCCTCCCAGATTGTCGGTAATACAAACAAGTCCGAGGCAGAAAGTATTTCTGCCACGTCGTTGCGAAGTCCCAGAAAAATCATGTTTCCCCCCAAACCCAGTTTTCCAGACTTTTCCTCAAGGTTGTTACGGTTAGGCCCATCCCCAACAATTAAAAATTTTACTTTCGAGTTACCTGCAATAATCTTTTCCGCAGCTTCGAGCAGGTATTCAAATCCCTTCAACTTCGTAAGCCGTGCAACTGAAACCACGACAAAATCACGCTCACTCGCTCCAAGTCTTTCGCGGACTTTCTTTCGGTCTACCTTCACCTTAAACCTTTCTGCATCCACTCCGTTGTAGATCACATAAATATTATCTTTCGGGAGTCCAATCTCTTCCACCATGAACTTGGAAACAGCATTCGAGTTCGCCGTGAAAGCCGATGCAAGCGGGGAAGTTAACTTATTTATCAAAGCCCTGTGCTTGCCCTCCATACCCATCGTTCTCTCCGAAGAGATTATGACGGGAACCCCTGCAACTCTTCCCACAATCCTCCCTAAAAGATTGGCGTGAAAGAGAAACGAGTGAAGTATGTCAACTCGGCAAGACCTTAAAAGCCGGTATAATCTCAATAGGACAGTAAAATCGAATTTACTTTTCATATTCAAAGGTTGAACGTTTATCCCAGCTGAGCGAAGCTCTTTTGCGACCTCTCCTCCATGACTCAAACAGGCGACAGTAACGTTGAACTTTCTCTTGTCAAATCCTCTCGCAAGAATGGAGATTATCTTTTCGGTCCCCCCAACCTCAAGCGTTGTCGTAAACAACAAAACATTAATCTTTGTCATAGACTAATCCTCTCACCATTAACGTATTTTCTCATCCACAAGTCGAAAAACACCAGACTCCAAATCCTCTGGCCGTGATCAACCCTGCCTGAAGAATGCTCATCCAAGATCTTGCGTAAATAACTCTTATTGAAGAAGTCTCGAGTGGAAGAATCATTTCCCAAGAGCAGGTCATATGCCATGCCTTTCAAATCTCCTTTAAACCATGCGCTCACCGGCACTCCGAAGCCCTGCTTTCTCCTTCCAATGATTTTTTTCGGCAATCTGTCTTTCATGGCTTTTTTCAAAAGATACTTGAGCTTAAGTCCTGGGAACTTGAGGTTCATGGGTATTGTTTGCGCGTATTCGACGAATTCGTGGTCGAGGAATGGAACCCTCACTTCTAGTGAATGGGCCATGCTCGCGCGATCCACTTTGGTTAAGAGGTCTTCGGGAAGGTAAGTCTTTACGTCCACGTACATTGTTTTAACTAAAAAGTCTTTGGAAGGACATTCCCTAAAGAAACGGTCGAGATACTTTATGTTCTCAAGCTTACCAACCCTTTTCATAGTCTCTTTCGAAAATAATTCGCCTCTTTTCTCCCTGTTGAAAAAACTTAACCAATCCGCGTACCTCTCAACTTCCGAGAGATTTCCCACCTCTGCGAATCTTTTGCTGAAGTTTACAATACTCTTGTTTGCAGTTGAAGCGGGAAGAAGTCCCGTAAACCAATGTGCAGTCATCCTCAATGGTCCCGGCAATTTTCCATATGCTGACGCGACCTTGCATCCCACGTACCTGTCGTATCCTGCGAAAAGCTCGTCCCCCCCATCCCCTGAAAGACAGACCGTAACACTAGTCCGTGCCATCTGAGACACAATGTAAGTTGGAAGGGCGGATGAATCGGCGAAAGGCTCGTCAAAACATTCAAGGATTTTTGGGAGCAGTTCAACAGCATTCATGGGGACTACAAACTCGTGGTGGTCTGTTCCAAATTCCTCGGCAACCAATTTCGCGTACTCAAGCTCATTGAAAGACTGGTCTTCAAAACCCACGGAAAAAGTTTTCACGTCGTCTGAGATATCGCTCATCACCGCCACAATCGCGCTCGAATCAATACCGCCTGACAGAAACACACCCAACGGCACGTCGCTCATAAGCCTTCGAGAAACTGACTCGGAAAGCATAGACCTTATTTTTTCGATGTGGTATGCCTCATCCCCATAGGGTTTTTTCGGGAAAGTAATCCTCCAATACCTTTTTATGGAGGATTCAACACCATCTTCAACCAGAGTGTGGGCAGGCGGAAGCTTCTCAACACCCTCAAAAACTGTGTCCGGACTTCCAATGTAGCCGTAAGTGAAGTAATTGTTTAAAGCACTGTAATCGACAACCCTTGGGATATCCGGGTGCTCAAGTATTGCCTTAAGCTCTGAAGCGAAAACAAGCTTTTCCCCATCCCGAAGATAATACAATGGCTTTATCCCCAACCGGTCTCTCGCAAGAAAAACTTTTTTTTCACGGGCGTCCCAGATTGCGAAAGCGAACATGCCGTTCATCCTCTCAACACATGCGGGACCGTAATCCTCATACAAGTGGACTATAGTCTCTGTGTCAGTGTTCGTGTAATACCTGTGTCCAAGCCCCTCCAATTCCACCCGTAAATCCTCATGATTATACAACTCCCCGTTGTACACAATCCAAACAGTTTCTTCCTCATTGTGGATTGGCTGGCCCCCCCCAATAAGGTCAATTATTGAAAGACGCCTGTGCCCTAAGCCGACTTTCCCATCTAGAAAAATTCCGCAATCATCGGGGCCCCTGTAAACCATGGAATCCCGCATCCTTTCAAGTACCTGCTTATCCGCACTCTCCCCGTTAAAATAAAATACTCCGCAAATACCACACATATCCTAAGCCACCCTCTCATACAAATCAATAAATGATTGAATTCTCTTTTCAACGGTAAAAGACGCTTCAACCTTCTCCCTCGACTTACCGCCCATCAACCTCAATTTACTCGGACTCGAAAAAACTTGGATTATGGCGTCAGAAATCGCCTTAGAAGACTTAGGCTCCACCAGCAGACCATTTTCCGGAGATACTAGCTCTGGATTCCCCCCAACATCACTCGCAATTATCGGAAGTCCGCAAGCCATGGCCTCAAGAATCGACCTGCTTAAACCCTCGGCGAGAGAGGGTTGGACGAGCACATCACTTGCTAAGTATGCGTAAGGCATAAGCTCGTAAGGAACATAGGGTACGTTAAAAACCTTCCTTGAAAGTTTTTCATTATCAATCCAATCCGAGACTACGTGTTCGTCGAATCCTCCACCCAAAAAGAGGAAGGAAACGTCATCAAGCTTGTCCAACACGTCCGGAACCGCTCCAACCAGGTAGTCAATCCCCTTTTCGACCAGGAACCTGCCCGTATACAATACAAGCTTGTCATCCGTCTTCACACCGATCTTCTCCCGCGCCTTCTTTTTCGAACACAATTTCGGGTTGAACCTGTCTGTTTCAACGGCGTTTTCGATTGCCGAGACTTTTTCAGGGTCTAGATTGTATTTACCAACTACAAATTCGGCGAGCTGTTTGGAGTCGCAGGTAACGAAATCAGCGTTCTTAAGAGTCCACCCTTCCATCGCGCTCAGTAGGCTTCTTGTTGCCCTTCCGATTCTCACGTCCGCCCACGGTCCGTGCATCGTAGTCACGTGGTGGACTCCGCTTTTTTTCGAGGCGAATACGGCAGGAAATCCCGCCGCGGGATTGTGAGAGTGAATCACGTCGAACTCCTCCCTTTGACAAACACTCAAAAGTTTTGGCAGAACAGTTACCGAGTGCGCTATCTTTGCCTGCCTGACTCCAAAATCAAACGCCGCCGTCCTGTATACTGGAACGTCAAATAACTCAGCGTAGGAGCCCTTCTCTCTTCGAGTAATTACTGTGACTTCGACCCCCTTTTCGACAAGACCTGAAACAAGCTGCGCCATGCAAGCCCCGGCACCCCCGTAAGTGACGGAAGACCCGCCTCTTTTAACCGGGAAATCCGTCGCAACCAGCAAAACTTTCATTTAGAAAGATACCATTCACAAGTCTTTCTAAGACCTTCACGCAAGTCAAACTTAGGTTCGTAGCCTAAAAGTTTTTTCGCGGCCGAAATATCTGCGTGAGAATGCAAGACATCACCCTTCCTCCTCTCATCGTGAACAGGCTTAATGTCAACTCCCATGATCTCCCCAATCAAAGATGCAAGCTCATTCACAGTAATACGATCGCCGCACGCAATATTTACGACTTCACCGCTCGTCTTCGGAGCATTCATGGCCGCAATATTCGCTGCCACAACATTTTTGATAAACGTGAAATCCCTACTCTGCTCACCATCCCCGAAAATGATCGGAGCTTTACCTTCCTTGTAAGCCATGATGAATTTTGGAACAACAGCCGCATACTGTGAATTAGGGTCCTGCTGGGGGCCGAAAACATTAAAGTATCTAAGTGCAACAGTCTCCAAACCGTATACTCCATAAAAGACATTGCAGTAATACTCGCCGCAAAGCTTAGAAACAGCGTAAGGGGAAAGCGGGTCTGGCTTCATATCCTCCCGCTTGGGAAGAATCGGCGTGTCCCCGTAAACCGAGGAAGAACTAGCATAAACTACACGTTTAACCCCAGCATCCCTCGCCGCGACAAGAACATTAAGCGTGCCCGTAGAATTAGCTTCATGCGACGTTAAGGGATCATTCACCGACCTTGGGACGGACGGGATAGCAGCCTGATGTAAAACATAATCCACCCCCTCACAAGCCTTCGAAAGCACATCCAAGTCGAGGATACTCCCCTCAACAAAATCAATATCCCCCAAAAGACCCTCCAAATTAACACGCCTTCCAGTCGAAAGATCGTCAATAACCCTCACACTCTCCCCCCGGGAAACAAGCTCGGAAGCTATGTTCGATCCGATAAATCCCGCTCCTCCAGTAATCAAAACAGTCATGTCAAACCACTTAGTGTATTTATGGCAACCAAAAGATTAAAAGTATAGTGAAACACCAATTAACGCGAATAACAGCTCAACAGCGAGTAAAACCAAGACGAGATTCCTCTCAGAAATCCCTCCGCTTGCGTACATGACGAGCCTGCCCATACCGTAGACCTCGCTTTTTTTCGGGCAAACAAGCCTTCCTTTTTCGACGTTGCACCATGATTCCGCGCGGAATTTGGAGCGGAATTTAAGGTAGAGTTCGCCGAAGAAGGGGAGTATCAATATGATCCCCAGTTTCTCGATGTTTCCCAAGACCACTGCTGAGGCGACTACCGCCCCTATGCTGAGCGTCCCCACGTCTCCTGGAAGAATTTTTGAGGGAAACCAGTTGTACTTTAGAAATGCGAGTAGTGCACCCAGCATTGCGAATGAGATTATTGCCGCCTCAAATGATCCGACCATAAGACATACTACTCCCGCAGCCCCGCACATGACAGCCCCTAAACCCGCCTCGAGTCCGTTGAATCCAGCTAACATGTTCATGGCGTTTGAAGTCCCAGTGATTGCGAGTGGGATGAGAAGTAGGGGGTAAATAATTCCGAACTCTACAGTCCCAAACAGTGGCAGGTTCATGGTGGTTTCCCCGACATTTATGGCGACAAGCGGCAGGGACGCTAGTAACGGCAGAGCAGCCTTTATGTGCTGTTTCACGTTGAAAATATCATCGAAAATCCCGAGCAGAGACATTATGAGCACGGTAGATAGTGCGGCGAAAAGCTTGGTGAAATTCACTTCGAAACCCTGGTCTTCAAAAACGTTGAATGAGAGAAATCCAATCGCAAGAAGCACCGCGAACACGAAACCGAAAATCACGGCCAAACCACCCATCTCAGCGACTTCTGGATTACCCTCCTTGTTCATATCCCTGCCTACAACACCCGCAGAAACAAGCATTGGAATAAGCCTTGGAGTAAACAAGAACGTCACGACAAAAGCCGCCCCAAAAACCACCGCAACCGTAAACATCATAAACCTTTTTAATACATCGAATTATTAATATTAAACCTCAGAACCTTTACTAAAGGTTCATCAAAGAGGCCATCTTCGGCGACTTCGCCAACTCGATGACCTTGAACAATCAAATCCAAACGCGGCCGTAGTGTAGTCTGGTTATCACTCGAGGTTGCCAATCTTGCGACCCGGGTTCGAATCCCGGCGGCCGCAAACCCTTTCTTTCTTTTAACAAAAGAAAGGTGTTTCATCCCCAAAGAAAGAAAATTTTACACGCGGAGAGGGTGCCACCCTTTCGCGTGCAACGCACTGTAATGAGTTCTAACAGCTTTTCTTTTTGGGAGTGAAGCTCTTTTCTTGTTGGTGTAAATATGCTCTCAGGGCAGGGGGCAGCAGTATAGGTTGTCGGTGAGGAGGTTGTATCCCGCCATCCAGAACCCCTGCTGCCAGTTGCATATGTCCAAGTTCGTCCAGTAGCAGGAAGGTAGGGTAGTTGTCGTAGTCGGTGAGGTTGTTGTCGCACCTGGGATGGTCGTAGATGTTGAAGAAGTATACACTTCGTCAGTACGGACTTGTAGATTGTCAATGTAGACTGTCCTGGGTTCGGGGCTCACAATCCGAATTTCATTCACCCCATTATATTATCCAGCAAGGCTTTAATTTTCCCGTATTGTTCCATAGTTAATCAGGCATATTATGGAGAAGCGTAAGAGGAGCTGGATTTCGGACAATCTCCCAGATCCTTTGAGGGCTGTTGTCACAGACCAGGATCCTATGAGGGTTGTTGTCGCAGACCAGATCAGAACTCACAGGAAGGATTTTTTCAGGGTTGGCGCGTATGAACGCTCCAGGAATTTTGATTCTCTCCGGCGGGAGGAGGATTGGGATGCGAGAGAATACTTTCAAGGATTGATGGTTGAAAAACCGCACCTCAAGGTCCTTGATTCTGGTGCGGGTTGGTTTGAATTTTCAAGGGATTTGAAGGATGCGTTCGGTGATTCTGTTTTTGCCACTGCCCTAAATCCGGTTTTTCCGATTCCTCCCAAGAATGAGCCTTTAAGGAGCCAGTTTCAAGAAAAAATCCGGGGTGAATTAGGTGAACAGGAGAAAATCCCTGATGTGTTTCTATTGAAGGGTTTCAGAGCTAGGAGCATTCAACGCAAAGTCGATGATCATCTACGTCGGATGGAGCGGGTTGAGGAGAATTACGGTGTGTTAGACGATTACCATGTCTCAATGGTGGAAAACTTTAGTGGAGACGGAAGACAAGACGTTATTGTGGACTTGTTCGGCCCATTAATGTATTCAAGGTTTCCTGAACGGATTCTTGAAGTCTACTTTAACGAGACTTGCGATGATGGGAGAGTCATTTTAGGACTCTATAAAAAAATGCACCCTAACTACCAAAACTTCATCAACGAAAGCTGTGGCCCAGACAGCCAGAGAGCCAAGGAAACCGGATTCTACTTTAAAAGCCGGGTCCTCGCGGAAAATATTATGGAGCTGGAAAAAGTGAAAATTTGAGCTTTTTTAATCAGAAGTCTCATATTTCTCTGGTGGTTGCATGCGTCGGTGGATTATGCTCTTTTTGGTAATTTTTTTGAGTCCCTCTGTTTCTGCGCAGTGGTGGAATTCTTCTTGGAGCTATCGGATTCCGATGAACGTCTCAAATGTGGGTGGGGAGAATCTGACTAATTATTCGATAAACTTCCATTTTGATACTGCTTCATTTATTTCTGCCGGGAGGATGAAGTCTGACTGCAGTGACGTTCGTATGGTAGATGGTCCTAACCAACTTTCTTTTTGGGTTGAGTCGGGTTGTAATTCAACTGGGACGAGCATCTGGGTCAAGATCCCGAATTTAGTTTCGAATTCGACTTCACAGATTTTCTTATACTACTCTAATCCAAATGCTTCCAGCCAATCCAGCATCCAGGATTCTTTTTTCTGGGGGACGTCTTTTGAGTCTGATGAGGGATTCGGTTTCGCAGACGGCGTTGGTATTAATGGGAAAGACGGTTGGGTTAGCCCGTCAAGCCATGCGGGAACTGTTGATCAGGAACTTTCTGACACGTACGCACGACATGGGTCACTTTCATTGCGGATTGCGGGAAATTTAAATTCAGCGGAGAGAGACCTCAATATTCCGGCAAATCTGGTTAATGTACGGATGTATACTTTAGTCCCGTTGTTGGGATACAATAATCAACTGGAAATCACAACCGGAAACAACGGAGACCTGCATAACTGGTATACGACCAGAATCGATTATAGTCCTTCCGACGGGCATATTATCGTCACAAATGGCACAACTTTCATTGATGTTCATACTCCCCCCGAAGAGGAAGTATGGAATCACATAAACCTTACCATCGACTTCAATTCCAAAACCCATTCAGGCTGGATTGATGGGATCTTACGGTGGAAAAACTTCACCTTCTACAAAACCAATATTGAATCACTCAATGAACTCTCAGTTCTCATGAACAACTACGGGATAGGATACGTCGATTCAATTTTCATAAGAGAATTTGTCTTGACAGAGCCAGCAGTATCAATTGGATTGAGTGAAGGTAGCCAGTGGACTGGAATACAATTAACGAATAATTGGAATCTAATCAGTCTTCCAATAAACTAACTTTCTATCTTACCTACACTTTTTCCTCTCTTTCACATACTTTCTTGTATTTTTCATAGTTTGTCCGGGTTTTTATTTCTGTATCTTGTAAAGGTAACGAGAAAAATATTCCATGGAGGTGGATTTTATGAAAACTTGGATTTACGTGACAATTTTCGTTTTGCTCTTGTCGGCTTACGCTGCCGCATCAATGCTGATACCAGCTAATGAGAAGGCTAGGGAGAAGGCTAAGGCTCCTGAAAAGTCCCCCGTCATCTCGGAGACTGAGGCTGGCGAGTGGGAGCTTGAGCGTGTGGACTTCATCCATTATGCAAAGCCGAACAATACTGGTAAGCCCGATAAACCTGGGGGAGGCAAGCCCCCTAAGCAGGAGAGCTGCTACAAGCTTACTGGAGTCAAGTGGAAGAGTCTTCCAGTTGATTATGTTGTGAACCCGACAAATCCGGACGGACTGTCTGAAAATTTCGTGGTGTCAACGATTTCCACGTCAGCTGAAACATGGGATGACGAAACATCTATCGAGCTTTTTCGTGATACATTGTCAGTCGACTATGGAGCCCAGTATGGTGTGCAGAATTATGTGAATGCCATAGCATTCGGAGACAATGCTCCTGGCGTCATAGCTGTTACCACTTACTGGTTCACGCGCCGAGGCAAACAGCTTGTCGAGTTCGATATTGAATTCAACACCGACTACGTCTGGGGTGACGCTTCAGTTGATCCCAACGTCATGGACTTGATTAACATAGCAACTCACGAGCTCGGCCACGCCGTCGGAATGGACGACATATACTCAAACGCGTGCGCGGCAGTTACCATGTACGGGTACTCCGACTACGGTGACGTTGAAAAGCGGTCGCTTGAAACTCCGGACGTAACGGGATTACAGCAGATGTACGGGGCTTAAAACAACCCCACCCCTTTTTTATTTAGTCTTCCAATTAGTGTAGGATATGAAACGTTTTTGGAAGGTTTTTATTGTTTTGGCTGTGTTTTTTTCATTAGCCTTGTTTTTCGGTTTGGTGGGGTATCTTGCTTACTCGACTCAGGTTTTCGGTGATGGAGTGTTGGTCGTCCCGGTGAAGGGCGCGATTACCTTGGATTCATGTGAAATGGGCTTGTTTTCAATGGCAAGCTGCACCACAGTCTCAGATATTAAGGAGGCGTTCGAGCAGGCTGAGGCCGACTCCACGGTTAAGGCAATCTTGCTCGACGTGAACTCGGGCGGGGGCTCTGTCGTGGCTAGCCGGGAGATGATGAGGGTTGTCAAGTCTTCGAAGAAGCCGGTTGTCGCCTGGATTGGCGAAGTGGGTGCTTCAGGCGCTTATTACGTCGTTTCTGCCGCAGACTACGTGATATCTGATGCGGATTCAATGGTCGGAAGCATCGGAGTTGTGGCTTACATTCTCCATTATTATGATCTTTTGGACGAGTTGGGTGTTAACGTCACCGTGATTAAGGCTGGTGAAACCAAGGATTTGGGAAGCCCTTACCGCCCCATGACTGAGGAGGAGCGGTTGGACATGCAAGAGATGGTCGACAAAATCCACGTCGACTTCATGGATGATGTCGCAGTAAACCGGGATCTCGACCCGAGTTTCGTTGAAAGCATTTCCGAAGGTGAGATTTATCTTGGAAGTGAAGCTTTGACTTTGGGTTTGATTGACGCGGTCGGAGGCTTTGACGAGGCTGTGTCCGCGGCGAAGAATCTTGGCGGTATCGAAGGCGAGCCAAAGATCATTCATCAAAAGCGGCAGGAGTCTTTAATCGAGCTTTTGAACAGGATGTATGGTTTTAAATACACTGGCTTCCATAATATTGGCTACAAGAAGATTTTGGTGACTTAAATTATGGGAAATATCACGCAACAATACATTGCACGGATTGCTGTAGAATTGTTGGAAAAACATCCGGACGACTTTACTTTAGACTTTCAAAACAACAAGAAGATGGTCTCAGACTATTGCACTGTGGACAGTAAGAACGTTCGCAACAAGATAGCAGGGTATATCTCGAGGAAAGTCAAGCAGAAGCGGAAAGAGGAATAAAGAGAAGCAGCATAAAATCCGATTCTAGGTTTTATGGCATTCTTCGCTGAACCCGCAAGTCGGAGTTTGCCGAGCGCGGAAATCGAAGATTTCCGGCTCCAGCGACCTTGAGGTCGCTCGGACGACAAATAGGCGGTATGATGTGGCAAAGCAACATATCATAGATTAGCAAGATTTTGTATGAAATGGTAGGTACTGATTAAATAGTTCGTACGGAATCATATCTTAATATGATTTTGGAAAAACGGGTGCCAGAGCATGTGCTTGAACGTGGCAAGCCCATTGACGAGCTCATTAGTGGCATACAGCCTTTACTCCGTGGGCCGAGTGGGGGAGCGGGCTCTAAGTCGACTTACACCTCCCTGGCGGAGAGTACCGGTCACCCCCTCCAGGATGTTGAAGCCGCACTCAAGGACATGGTAACATATGAGCTTCTTGGATTTGGTGCGGCAAAGATGCCTGCCCAAGACCGTCATTCAAAACCCATCGTCATCGCTAATTGGCTTCTCGAGGACGCAAGGAGGACGGAAATACTTGGGGACATGCTCACGCTATCAAAGGAGTCCGATGTTTCCTTCACAGACCTCTATACTGCAAGGATAGAGAAAGTCGGGGAACAATCCATGGTCACGAATCCCTTAGACCCTGACAAAATATCAATCGATACATATCCTGGATTAACTGATCCCATGACAGAGCTTGTTGAGAACTCGCCTGTGATAGGGGGTTCGCTTGACGCAGTCTTCGGCCGTCCCCTCAAGGGCACGGACGTGGATGTCGGAATCAATGTTATTAAAGGAGGCCACCACAAGACAGGTCATCTCGTCAATTTAAGCGCACCAGGGGAAGGGGGCAGCGACGTCCGCCAGACCGTGCTTTCGACCGGAAATGGGCTTACTGCAGACAGCTTCAAGGCAGTGTACAGGGATTTACACGATTATATGGAGGCTGCCTCAGTAGATCCTGCAGGAGTTGTTGTCCCAAAAGTCTACGGCTACAGTGAAGTGGCGTTAGACGATAGAGGCGAGAAGCGGTTTAATGGAATCCACATGGAATATGTCAAGGGCCCGCGATTACAGGACGTTCAAAACAGTGGAGACGCCAGGGCCCAGGAGCAGGCGGAGGCGGCGGCCGTTAGAGCTGGCGTGTGGTTCTACCGTGAGTCAGGGGATCAGCGTCTCATGCTCCATATGTCCCCTGATGATGTAATAATCCAGTCCGACGGCAGAGCCCACGTCATCGACCCCGGCGATATGAGGGGGAACAAGACGCCCGGGGATGTTATAAATGAGTTTAAATTCTTCAAGCTGCCAGGGTCCGAGACTTGGCAAGAATACTTTTTCCCTGAATCTGGGTCGAGAGGCTTTTTGACTGCTATTGCAAAAGCTTTTCCCGCTGTCACGGAGGGCTGCAGGTTCCTACTCGATGCTCGTGAAGAACTCTCGGATCCTTCACAAATCACTAAATACAATCCTGATGCAGTTAAGACAATCCCTGATGTCGTCTACGCCCTGCTTATGAAAAGAAAGACCGAACTCACACCGTCGGTTCAGGCAAGGCCTGGCGTGAGCAGATCACTAAAAATGATAAACGTCGAGGAGAGAATTCCTGGACTCCTCGAGGAGGTTGAAAAACTCGAAGAGTATCAGAGACAAGCCCTGTAAAATCTAAGGGATTACCTGCGAGGTAGTGGGCCATCAATTAACAAGGGTTTCAACAGAATCTTTTCACTAAATACTGTAGCATTCATCCTTCATCCCGCATGAATCGCATTTTCTCCCTGATCCATGAGGGCAAATCTCAGGAACATTCCCCCCGATTATTTCTTCAACTTTGTCCCTTACTTCTAGTGCCTGCCTCCTAAGCTTTTCAGTTGCAAGTACCGGGCGCGTGTCGCAGGCTTGAGTGTACTCCACGTATCCGTAGGGGGTAGTCTGCGTAAATTTCTCGTCGCAAAGCAGAATGTATCCGCCAACTTGCAGGCGATCTCCACTCCAGACGCTGTCCCCCATCTTTCCCGTCTTTATTTCGACTGGGATGTGTTTTTCGTCTTCAATCATTATCTTATCCACCCTACCAGACAATCCCAGGCTCTCAGACCGGATCGAATACTCTACTTTTTCGGGTGTGACCAACTCTTGCGCTCTCTCCAAGCCCACCTCACCAACCAAACCGGAAAGCTTTCTCAAAGTGACCTTGATTTCCCCCATAATCTGGGGGCGAATCTCATCCAAAATCCTGTCGTAGTCTATTCCCTCAAGCTTTTCCACGTAAATCCTGGGCGCCTCAGAAAATATCCGCTCTAGTTCTTCAATCAAAATCTTCTCAAGCTCGGACACTTCCCTAATCTTTCCCAAAGCCTTGGCCTGCCGAAGCGACAACTCTTTTCTAATCGTGTGCCCCACAAGCCCTTTTTCCTTAGCCTCAGACGGCTTGGGGGTAACACCCAACACTTCTTCGAGGTATATGACCCTCGGACAAAAATCATATTTAGCAAGGCTTGAAACGTGCACGCTCATCTCAATTCCTCGGCAACCAACTCAAGATCCCCCTCATACAAGCTTACGACCCCCGAAACCTCTAATTCCTCCCCTAAAAACAGTGTCGAGTTGGCCTTGACTGAAATCTCGTAGGGGAGGTAAACCTTCATGCTAGCATTATCAGAGCTTAACGTCAAAACCGCCGACCCTCCCTTAAAAACGTGGACGTCCTCCACAATACCCTTCACGATGACGTGCATTCCAACGTCAGACTGCGTGATATCTCGGATGGAAGCTCGGGGAGGATTAATGTATTCTGAGGCGAATGTCAGGATTACTAATCCCGCGATGGCAAGTATTAGAGAAAGATAAGTTATCTTCTCACTCATCTCTTTTATCCTGCAGCAGACCGCTTCTTCTTTTTCCTTCGGATGGTGAATACTTTACCGCATTTGCGGCATTTAGTTTTAGACGTCGGGTTTTTCGCATTGCATTCCATGCAAACGCCCTTGAAAATCCGCTTTTCAGCTTCTGGAAACCTGGCCATTTTAAGAGAAAAAGTATTAGGGTCTTTCTTTTTAAATACACACTGTTATTACTTTATTGGTTGTGGAGGTGGTTGGAGTGAAGTGCTGTAAAAACTGTCAAGACTATAGCTTCTGCGATGACCGCTCCAAGTGCTGTGAATACTGCGACTACTACTCAAAATCCGGATGCACTTTCGGATCCGCCCTGAAGAAACGCGACCGCCTAACCGAATACGAGAACTTCAAGATCGGGGAAAATGAATACGGAGACTTCTTCAAAGCCGGAGCAGGATAAGTATTAGAACTTCTAATTCTAAAGATATTCTGTGGAAAAAAGATTCCATAAAAGACAGGTTGTCAAAAGACCGCTCCCTAACCCTGATCCCGAGCGGCTTTCCTTGTATGCCCCGGAATTTCACGTCGAGGACGTGCGGAGGGGCGGTGTTCCCAACTGGCGTGAATCCGTGGACCCTCCCATCCGCGACGTAATATTTGCGCTACACGACGAGGTTCCCTGCATTGAAAAGACGACTTGGTCTTGTGCTGGAAAATCCCATGAAACAGATCCCCGCGAATCCTTAAAGGACCCCGACTTCGGGAGGAAGTACACGTGCGGCGCCTACTTTGTAGCCGTTTTCCGCACTGACGACGAAAACCTTGAGGTGGCGCAGGCTTTCGAAGATGCTTTGACTTCGGATGTATTCGCTTTTGGCGAAGGCGAGAATTCTTTCAGGGGGAAGATTGCTTGTTCGACCGCTCGAAAACACAATATCTCCGAAAGGCCCCGGCGCCACTACTTCTTCGCTTATGACAAGCCGCCGACGGCAGGGATGATCGACGCCTTGTGGGACGTCGTACGCGAGAAAATCGAGCCGTTCAAGGAGAAGTAAAGATATTTCAAGACCTACTACCTAATTCTATTTTTAATGCCCCTTCAAATCCACCGCAAACCCAGGGTCACAGCAGACCGTCTCGGCTTGTACGCCGAGAAATTCCACCACTCAAATCCAATTGACCCCACAATTCAAGACATAGTCACAACCCTTCAAGATGAAGTACCTTGCATTGAAAGAACTATAGAATCCTGTGCTGGTCTTCCAACTCGAGAGTATAATCACCGTCCCATCCCCGACGAGGATTTCGGGGTGGCCTACGATCCGGGAGCCTACTTTGAGCTCGCCTACCGTACTGGCGGCCGCAATCTCGCCCAGTCCATGGCCTTTGAAAAGCTACTCACAGCATGCGTCTTCGATTTTAATGAGGGTGACCTCGAGTTCCAAGCCAAGATGGAGTGCATTGAGAATCTCGGGGGCTGGCCCATGCTTGAAAGGCCCAAACGCAACTACCACCTCTTCTTCGACCGGCCTGCTACTGCTGAAATGCTCGACGCGACATGGAACGAAATCAGGGGCCAGCTAAACTTCTACACTAACGCAGTTCAAAAATCCTACCAGACACCCAAAAAACCCGTCGAAAAACGAGCCATGCCCACTTACCTTCCTGAAGAGCTTGCTCTTTTCTCGTCTGAACACCATAAAAGTGGGATTGATCCACCAATCAGAGATATTGTAGCCGACTTAAACGAGCGGACTCCTTGCGTCTTGGGTACCAACGATTCTTGCGCTGGTGATCCCTCTAAAAAATCTTCTAATTATCCATCAAAAGACCCTGATTTTATCATGCGGTTTTGTGCGGGATCAGTGGAATTCTCATATAAAACTGATGGAGCGCATCTCGCCGAGGCCGAGCAGATGGAGGAGGCTTTAACTTCAAAGGTCTTTGAGTTCGGGGATGGTCCTGATTCCTTCCGCGCGAAAATCGAAATGCCCGGAGACTTGGAAGACATAACCATATCCCAATATCCCAGACGAGCCTACCACCTCGTCTTCGACAAGCCTGTGGAAGCGCACATGCTCGATGGGATGTGGGATGTTTTCAGGGAGAAAACTAATCCATTTCAAAGAAAGGAGGCTGCAGCATAAAATGTGGATTATGACCAAGACCATTAAGGGCAGGGAGTACCTGTATCTTTACAAGAGCGTGTGGGAGCGGGGGCGCCCGCGAAACAAGTTCGTCCGGTACTTGGGGCCGGCCGTGAAATACACGGACCGGGAAATCAAAAAGATAATCGAAGACGAGAAAGCCCGGGAAAAAGATTAATTATCACGTAATCCCCCATCTTTTACAATGCATACCGTAAAAACCGCACCAGGAAGAAGGCTTAGGGAAAGTCCTTTAGACCAGCTTCGCCAGGTCGACCGGGAGCGCCTCCAAGGCAAGAGGATTCTCGCCGTTGACGACTTCGGCCCGGACTTAGACCTTGTTCACGATAAGCTCTCACCGCTCGAACAAGAACTTGACTGTCAAGTTGTATACTTCCAGGATTCCGAGGCTGCGCTCGCCTACGCGATAGAGCAGGCGCAAGCTGGCACACCCTTCGACATTTTCTCGCTTGACTGCGCCATGGTCGAACACAATCCAGACGGAACAGTAAAGAAGGGGATTAACGGGGATAAATTTCTGAAGGAATATGCGAAGGCCGCTTCGGCTGAAGGCTTCGATGTGCCCCCTGTCGTCTATCATTCGGGCAGCCACGCCCGCGGTCTTCAGGCCTGGGCGTACTCCGAATTCGAAAGGATGCGCAGGCAAGACGAGCGAACAGCAGATGACGCGGTAGACGAGCTTATCGGTGGAAACCCAACAACGCTCGTCACAAAAGACACGCCCCCCGTAGAGCTTCTCGACGCCATGAGCCAGATGCTGCGCGTGCATGAACGGACCGACAACACAAACTATGCAGCATACCTTGCAAGCGACGACTTTCAGATTGCGACCCTTGAGTCTGACCATACCACTGAGAATATCGCAAAGATGGCTAGGATCGGGCACTTGTATCATAAGCGTCTTCAAAGGCTTATTGGTGATTTGGCTGAGAAGTGTCCGTGGTTTTTGGAAACAAGGTATGGGCCAAAGTTTCAACGACGTGAGGAAGAGCTTGGGAAAGATAACTACAGATTTGAAAACCTGGTGGGAGATAGTATTCCTGCCCAGGCGAACAGGCATCAATTGCCGGGTATACTTCATGGTTTGGGGGTTACGATAGACTTGGTTCGATTACAAGCGGAAAATGATTTTGGAGGAGACGACTTCCCTCCAGATGTTGATAAATCAGTACCAGTCGACCTGATTATGGAGTTTCGGGGTGATCATCGTGAGTTTGCTGGTGCTATGCGGTATTTACACGAGAGTAGATTGAATCCAACTTCAGATGAACAAAACCTTTCTAAACCCGTTAAAGATCTCTTCAAACATATTGGAGATAACTCTGGTTTATTTTCGCTTCCGGAAGAACCAGTAATTGTTACGGGTCCCTCCGGAACACTTCTCTACCTTGTTGAGCAACCCCTCCTAAACGCTGAGAAATTCACGGATTCGGAAGATCGTGAGGTGAATGTGAGTCTTTCAAGAACCCGCTTGGGTGATGTGGCGCCTCAAAATGTCACAAACTTTTTCCACGGTCTCGGCCTGTCCGACGACGATGATGTTGCTGTAATGCTTGTCGAAGACAACGGCTGCGGTATTCCACCCGAACTTCTCGAACCTCAAGACGATCTTGGGGGTCTTCCTGAAATCTTCCGTTACGGGACGACGACCGGCGGCACCGGTATTGGCCTCGGCCTTCTAGGAGAGCACATCCGCGAATTCAATGCAATACCCCACGTGGAAAGCGAAGTCGGGAAGGGAACAAGATTCTACATATACTTCAAACCCACAAAACAAAAAGAAGAAACAAAATAAAGCCTTTTTAAAGCCCCCCTCCATATTATTGAAACAGCGGGGTTGAGCAGCCAGGAGTGCTCGTCGGGCTCATAAGAACCCCTTTTCTTTTTCCCGAAAAAGAAAAGGTGTTTCATCCCCAAAAGAAAAAGGGATAAAACAAAGAACTGGGAGACCCGAAGGTCGATGGTTCAAATCCATCCCCCGCTAAACCCTTTTCTTTCTTTTCAGAAAAGAAAGAAAAGCGTTTACGGAAAAGAAAGAAAACCAGGCCATCTTCGTGGCTTACCAGCCACTTGATGACCTTTAGGGTGGAAGGGAAATTGTGAAACTGATTCATTTACTTCTTGTAGGGTTTTTGCTGTTTTTGGTGAGCAACAACATATCGGCCGAAAAACAATGTTTATACACCTTGTGGGTTGACCCGTTTTTTAATACGACAAAATCAATTCAAAATCAAACTGACCTAAGATACCCTCACATAGAACAAGGTGATTCATTGAGGATAGATAAAGTAATTCTAAAGAATCCACTTGATTGTGTTTTTCCCTCTGGTTATATTTACATATATCTACATGATTCTGACAATCATTCAAAAGAATTTTACTTTTTTCTAAAACAAAATTTGTCAGCTAACGAAAGCATAGAACTCAATTTCAGTAAAGAATATAGAACATCTCCTAGCAAAATTTTACTAATTAAAGAGGGCACATGGACAGTTGAGCGTGAATGCAGATCAGCACTGCTTGAGGCGCAAGGTAAAAACTATGATTGCTTTGTGTACCCTTTTGGAGAACATATCTGGGAGTTCAATGTACTTCCAAAAGGGGAGGTCATAATCTATGAAAAAATAAAGGAACTGGTTGACGATAACAAAAAATGGTCAAATCTGATCTATAATGAGACAAAAGGACTTGTCGATGATAATAAGATTTGGTCGAGACGTAATTTCATTGTATTCGTAGTTACGTGCTCTGCTGCTATTGCATCAGTATTCGTTTCTTTATGGATGCGTTTGGACGCGAAGAGGGCATCAGAGAAACAGATAAGACATAGAGAAAAGATTGACATCTTATCCAAAAGTCGAGTGATTAGGGGTTTGATAGAAGAAACAAAACAAAATATAAATACTTGTAAAGAGTGGATAAATAAGAAAGAAACCTATCTTAGTGAGAAAGATAAAAGTATACCATTTAATAGACTCCGAGTGGATTCAATGAGAAGGGTTTTGGTTGAACCTATTATAGAAAACGAAGATTTGATGAACAATATCCGGCATTCTGAAAACAGATTCAGTATAATTAATAATTTTCTTGACAGACAAATGATCGTAGTAGTATCTCCACATATAAAAGTCGAGACCATGAAAAAAGTTTTTGGCAACATAAAAGATGTGGGTGTCGATAATCTTGAAAAACTAGTTACAGAACTAGACGATTATGAGAAAACATTGAAACCTCCAAAAGAGTAAACAAGTACTGTAATGCGTTTTCTGTGGGGCATTTATGCCCCACAATTACCCGTTTATCGTGTGTACTGATGCGCAAGGTACTTGATGTGTCTGCGTGTAAAAATCGTGATTCGATTTTTCACATTGCAGTGCCTTCGGAGCCATCCCCCGCTAACCTTTTTTATTTCTTTTTATTATTCTTTTTGGATCCAGAGTGGTTTTAGTCGTTCTGTTACGGGTTCTAGTTGGTCTATTTCCTCGATGATTTGGGCGAGTTCTTGTCGGTAGGCGTCGTCGCCTGCGTTTTCTTGGATTGCGCGTTCGCCGTAGTCTTTGAGGGATTCGAGGAGTGTTAGGGGGATTGCTTGCATCTGGTGGAACTCCCCGTAATCGTCAATTGCTTGTTCGACGTCCTTCATGACGGCGTTTGCGACGGGGTCTTGCGGTTCAAGATGCAGGACTTGGTAGACATTAAGAGGTGGGCGAAGCCTAGTAAAGACTTGCCTTGAATCAACAACCCCTTTCTCGTAGAATCCCCCTCTTTTAGCGCGTTCTTCGAAGCGGGTTCCGGGATAGATTTTCTCGTATGGCGTAATCATAAACCGTATCTTCGAGTTCTTTTCCGGGTCGGCTGCGATTTCAAGAAGATTCTTCCCGAGTTCTAAAAGCGTTCGCGGAGTCGTCTCATGGTTTGCGAGGATGAGGAAATACAGTTGGTCAATGCCCGCTTCCGTAAAGCGGTTCATAATCTCCTTGATCTGCGCCAGACTGTGGGGTTGTCCCAAATCCTTAAGGCCTTGCTCGCTTAAGTGTTCCGCCCCAAAGGCAACCCCGATTTTCGGGACTTCTTTAATCGCTTTGAACAACTGTTCGTCGAAGCTACCCGTCGTGTAAAATGACGCTGGCGACCCCATCGTAAGGAGAGCGTACTCTTTAGGGTAAACTGGGTGGCCTCGAAACTTCCCTAGAAACTCAAGTGATCTAGCCCGTTGCTGGTAGAAGTCGTCGTCTGTGAAAGCGAGAATTGAAATGTTGGGCGGTAGAAAACCCCTCTCATGGTTTGAGTGAATGTTTCCGATCTCATCCATAATGCGGTCGGCGCTCCACGCCCGGTGGACGTCGCCGCCCGTCTTCGAGCAGTACGGGCACATGAACCTGCAGCCACGGGAGGTGTTAATCTCGATTGAGGGTTTCCTATCCTTGCTGAATGTAAACATGCCCCAGTCGCCGATTACGCCCCAATCCAGGCGCACGTTCTGCAACTCCTCCTTGGAAATCCTGGGAACGTCCGGAAGGTTCGGCCTGTATATTCTGCCAGCTTCAACAAAATAAAATCCGAGCTCACGCAGCCGCTCCCTGCGCTCTTCGTCCGGGAGATTTGCGCAAGCATCCAACGCCTCCGTAAACGAGAAGTCGGCCTCCCCGGGGTAGACGTAGATGTCGTCTCCCCCTCCCATGTGGACGAGCATGTGAATCGGACTCAAAATCGCGGCCGGGCCCCCAACAAAAACCTTTATATCTGGAACAAGTTCCTTCACCATGTCGACCACTCTGGCGGATCTGGGTACGTCCTCCGAGTACACGCTGAAGCCGAAGTAATCCGGCTTCTTCCCGAGCAAAGCCCTGGCGAGCGTCGGACTGAACCCGTCTTTTTTCATTCGCTCGAGTAAATCCGGTTAGACTTTTCCTTCTAGTGTTTTGAATTCATCTAAGTTTTCTGTGTCGTGTAAACCCTCCACAGGTTGAATGTGGGAGTAGACTGTGACGTCGGCTACGCCCGAGTCGTTTGCGTGAGTAGCCATACCTAGTAGCGAAAACGACTGGTGTGCCCCGGCAAGAACTACGGAGGGGATTTTCCGGGTTTCATCGGGCGCCCTCCTGTTAGAAACGACTTTCATCTGTTAAATTACTGGAAGGCTTGGATTTTATACGAGAAGCAGGCTTGCAATAAATCCTGTGAATGCTCCTATTGCGATCGGGGGTAGTGCGGGAAGCGTCACTCCCTCCTTGTCTAATGTGTATGTGAAAAGCCATATTACTCCTGCAAGGCCTCCGAGGGCGGTGAGCGTTGCATTCGCCATGGCGTAGTCTCGAAGAACTGAGACTGTGAACACTAGGGGTATTGCGAGGTCTCCAGTCCCCAATCCTAATTCCCGATCCCTCACCGGTATTATGAACATGAACGGAATCTTCCCCTTGGTTTTTTCAGCGAGGGTTACCATGTGCTTCGTCCCGAATACTGCTACGAGATCGTATGCGGCTAGAATCAATACGAGAAACAGTGCCGGGAAGGCTGCAAGTGATGCGCCGAGAAATCCCCCAATCCCGGAAACAACAAAAATAAGAGTCAGATTCGATACGTGCGCTCTCTCCCGAAGTATTATGGCTATTGGATAGTATATGAGAGAAAGGATGAATCCCGTGTCATCCCAAAGAGCGGTGAAAGTTAGGAAGACTCCTCCGTAAAGTGCAAAATAGGTTATAACTTTTATCAGAAGATCCAGTCCCAGTTTGAATAATACTAAAAGTATTGCAGTCAATATTAGAACGTAAAGAAAAATATTGACCGAAGATTTAGGGCTATCCCCTTCGGAGACTGCAGGCTCAATCACTCCCTCCGCAATACCTGAAATCATCGCAAGGCCAACTGAAAACCCCAACGCCTGAATTAAAAGAAAAATAACAGTCAAATAAATCAGAGAATGCAAGGGTTTCATGGTCTATTCTTCAGTCAACCTGTACTTGCCCTGCCTTGGCTCGTATATGTCACCCTTCTTCTTAAGCTCGGAAATCAATTGTTCAGAGTCGTGTTTGTCAATACCCTTCTCAGACGCCTGTGAAATAATATCTTCTCTAGACGCGGTGTCATCCGGGCTTTCGGCGATAATGCTCCTTATGATGTCGTCAATACTTCTAATCCGATCCCTAGTCGACTTGGGATAAGCGGTAACAATCCGGTCAATATCGAATTCACCAGTCTTCTCGTCGAAAGCTATCTCCCGCAACACGAAGTTGGTAAGATTAATCGCGCGTTCCGCATCATCAACAGTGACTTCTTTGGCTAACCGCACCTTGGCTGAAGCCTCGGCAAGCCTGACAAGCGCCTCAAGCTGCCTTGGAGTTGCCGCAGCCGTCCCTGAAGTGGATCTTCCCCGCAAAGCCACGTAAAACTCCTTAATCCTGTCTGCCGCCTCCTTAGTTAACTGAGTATTCACGTTCTTGCGGGCATAAGAAATGTACTTTCGAAAGAGGTCGGGATTAATCTCTGGAGTAATCTCCTCCATCTCCTCTTCAGAGCAGTGCATCTTAAGCATGTGCTCTGCAATACGCCGGTCAGTCTCCCTATCAATAATGTCTCGGATTGGGAATATCAGATCAAATCGGGACATAAGAGTCGGCGGAATCTCGAATTGCTCGGAAAGGGGCTTATAAGTATCGAACCGCCCGTACTTGGGGTTTGCAGCAGCAAGAACCGACGTGTTCGCCTTGAATTTCGCAATGATTCCGGCCTTAGCAATCGAAATGGTCTGTTGTTCAAGCGCCTCGTGCATTGCAGACCTATCCTCCTTGTCCATCTTGTCGAACTCGTCAATACACGCGATTCCCCCGCCGGCTAGAACGAGAGCCCCCGCCTTAAGAGTCCAGGCGCCGTCGGCGAGCTCGTCTTTTTCGGCTGTGGCGGTAAGCCCCGCCCCACTCGTACCTTTCCCTGACATGTAAATGCTTTTCGGGGCGATCTGGTCTACGTACTGAAGTATCCTTGATTTAGCAACTCCCGGGTCTCCGACTAAAAGAAGATGGATGTCGGGTCGCACACTTGTTCCGTCTGGGAGCTTTTTCTTCGGCCGCCCCCCGAAAAGCTGCAGCATTATAGCCTCCTTAACCTCACTGTAACCGTAAATTGATGGTGCGATGGAGCCGATTATCTTGTCGTAAATCTTAGGGTTCTTGGCAAGCTTTTTAATCTCCTTTTCTTCCTCATCGCTTATCTCAATGTCCTCAAAATCCTGCTCAAGGCCTTCAATGTGGTTGGCCTCTACGAACTGCTGGTAAATAGCCCCCCGATTCTTGGGCGGATTAAGCCTGACCACCCCCGTGACAATGACCTTGTCTCCCGCGGTAACCAAGTCCGTGATGTCGTCTTCAACCCAAATCTCAATACGCCTGGCCTGTTCACCACCCTTCAAAAGCTCTAAAGGCTCCTGGATCTCAAGCCGCTGGGTGTCGATGAAGTCGGAGACTTCTGGTAGAAACCTGAAGTTGCCTTTCGTCCCGCAGTTTCTGCACTTGAAAGGTTCTATGAGGAAGCGAGTATCCTGCCTTTCGGGATTGTGTTCACTGCATGCGTTACAGACGAACATAGCATTTATGACTTTCGGGCGGACGTCGGAAATCTTGTTCACAATCCCGTCGACCGCTATGAACCGGCTTATGTAATCAGAAGTAATTTCCCGCACCATAACGGTGTAACCCTTCTCCTTCGGCAGGTTGAAAAACCTGACATTAAAGTGAGGATTCTCGATGACGGTGGGAATGTCCATCTCATTGACAAGCCCCTCGAAAACCGGCAACACCTGATCAGGCTCGGATACAAGGCTTTCAGCAAGTTCAGTGTCAAAATTCTCAAGCTCCAGGAAATCTATCAAAACGCTTTTCTCCTCAGGGTAGAATTCACCAAGCTTCTTTATCTCTTTCGCCTTCTTCTCCAAAAACGCGGAAATCTTGTCCCTCAAAACACATCACCCAAGCCTATCCCTCACCAAGGAGGGCTTAAAGTATGTGAAGTCTCAAATAAAAACCCAGGAAACCTAAAATTATTCCGTGGCACACAAGGAAAAAGGCAACGGACAAAAATCACCCCACCCGCACGCACAACGCTTCAGCTCAATCCTTACGAACATGGCGGGACACTACGGTATGCCAGTGCCCCAAGTCGAATTGTTCGATGACGTGAAGGAGCTACTCAAAGTTATGATGGCTGAAGGCAGGCTTCAACGAGGGGATTTGGCCGAGGAAGCCCAGCGTCGGGGTATATCAGCGGCGGAGTTAACCCAAGCTTATCTAGACAAACCTCCTTTTTGGCCGAGCTGGGATGGTCCTCCAGACGGCGCCATGTGGGGCATTGAGGACGTGGAAACCGGGAGGCGGCGCAACCTTGTTTACGTGAACCCAAACGTCTCTGAAGGGGAGAATCTCGTCCACACTGCCGCCTCCGAAGCCTCCCACGTTGTATTCTGCGAGATCGAGGCAAAACTTGGGATTGAGCATCCCGGTTGGGTGCACGAAATCTTCGATGAAGTTGAGACTATTCTCACTTTAGACGAGGAAGGAATTGATTCAGCTGGAAGGAGAAGAGGTATAGATGCCGACGGAATTATGTGGCAGGATACATACAGCCCCCTGACTGGGGGCACTGGATTAGTATGGATGCATGGTGCAGGCGAGGTAAATCACGCCCGCGCCTGCCATTATGCAAGTCACATAATCCGCGGTTCGCCCGCATGCATGCGGGATTCACTGCTTGTTTTAGGTACAAGCCCTGCGGAAAACAACCAACAGTACGAATCCCACCTCGAATCGATAATCAGAAAGCCGCCAGATGAGCTATCACAGCAAGCTCACCGCCGCAGCCAAATATTACTGTTAAGCTCACCTGATGAAGCTGAATCTTTTCGGGCACAATTGGAATCAACTCACCTTCAGGACTCCTTGGCAAAAACCATACTCGAGAAAAGAATTGCTATTTTACGGAAGGGGGTTGATTAAAGTTTTTTCCCGGTGATTTTTTCGTATGCTTCCAGATATCTTTTCCTTGTGCCTTCGATTATTTCTTGGGGAAGCTCTGGTCCTGGCGGTGTCTTGTCCCAGTCGAGTGTTTCCAGGTAGTCGCGGACGTATTGTTTGTCGAAGCTTTTCTGGGGGCCGCCGGGCTTGTAAGTGTCGGCCGGCCAGAACCTGCTTGAATCCGGAGTCAAGACTTCGTCGATCAAGATTATTTCACCGTCTGCGAAGCCGAACTCGAATTTCGTGTCCGCGATGATGATCCCTTTAGTCCGTGCTTCCTGGGCAGCATTCTTATATATCGTTAAAGTTAGGTCGCGGAGCTTGTTCATAGTGTCTTCACCCACTTCTTCAGCTGCAGTCTCAATACGCACGTTAATGTCGTGGCCAGTGTCCTCTTTGGTCGCGGGCGTGAAGATCGGCTCAGGCAATTCCTCACTCTGCTGCAAGCCTTCCGGGAGCTCGATGCCGCAGACCGCGCCCGTCGCCTGATAGTCCTTCCAACCGGAACCTGCGAGATACCCGCGCGCCACGCACTCGATGGGAATCACTTCAGCTTTCTTCACGAGCATGCTCCTGCCTTCAAGTACTCCAGCGTGCTCCTGAAGTTCTTTGGGGTACTCGTTTATGTCCGCGGTGATCACGTGGTTTCCGATGAGATCCTTCATCTGCGTAAACCAGTACATTGAAAGCTGAGTTAAAACCTTACCCTTGTCTGGAATACCGTTTGGAAGCACCACGTCGAAGGCGGAGATGCGGTCTGAAGCCACGAACAAGAGCTTGTCGTCCAGGTCATACACTTCCCTGACCTTGCCCTTCTTAAATTTCGGATACGGCAAATCCGTCTCCAAAACCACTCTAACCATAGGCTCTGATATTGGATTATATCTATAAAAAATTAAGCCGTATCTTCTGTCCGTTGTTTAGTAGGTGTACGTTTTCTCCGAGCTGGTAGCCTTCTTCGGCTGCGAGTTCAGCGTATTTTGATCTCATTGCGAGTGTTCCGTGGCAGGGGATAATATTTTTTGGTTTCACCATTCGGATGAGTTTGCGGTGGTCTTCTTTGGCGGCGTGGCCGGAAACGTGTATGTCCTTGAAGATGCGGACTCCTTTCGACTTGAGCTTCGTCTCCAGGACGTAACGGTTGGCCTCGTTCATGGGGGTGGGGATGGTGTCGGCGCAAAGTAGTACTGAATCGTCTTTTCTGAATTTGAAGTTGTATCTCCCGTCAACGAGTTTGGACAAGGCTGACTTGGGCTCGCCCTGGTGTCCGGTCACAAGGAGGAAGTATTTCTCCCGGTTCTTCATCTTCTTAAACTCGTTGTTTGCGGCCTTCTCGCTCTCAACAATCTTTGCGTCCAAAGGCAGGTCGAGCAGGCCGAACCGGTCTGCAAGCTCGGTGTGTTCAAGCAGGCTTCTTCCAAGTATTAAGGTCTTGCGCCCGGTTTTTTCGACTTCGTCGAGTATTGCCTGTATGCGTTCTATGTGGCTTGCGAAGGTCGAGGCGGTGATCAACCCGTCTTCAATGAATTTCAGGGTGTCTCGGAGGTTTTCCCTAACAAGAGATTCCGAGAGGGTTTTCCCCTCCTTGTCGACTCGAGTAGACTCGACTATTAATGCAAGGACGTCTTCACCCCCAAGCTTCTTAAGCCTTTTGTAGTCTACTTTAGCAAGTGTTGAGTTGTCGTCGAACCTGAAGTCGCAGGCGTACACTATCTTCCCCCTCTTGGAATGCAAGACTACTATGGATGCCTGAGGTATTGAGTGTGTGACTTCGATGAATTCGACACTAAAGTTTTGGGATATCTTCCTCCGCTCGCCATAGTCGAGGGAAACGAAGTCTCCGTTAGCGTATTCCTTCCTCCCGATTTCAGAGGCGTAGTGGGTTGTGTAGATCGGGACTTTAGGCTTGTTGAACCCTAAGGCGCCGATGTGGTCTAAGTGGCCGTGAGAGATCACTTGAGCGCGCACGTTTTTCAGGCGGCTTGCTTGTGGGATGATGTCGTAGTTTACGAGTTCTTCCTTGGAGAGCTTGAGTATGTCTTTTATGGATTCGTCGTATATTTGGAGTGTGTCCAGGCGTATGCCGTTATCTAAGGCTATGGTGTCGTTGCCGAGTGAGACTCCGGTCATGTTTCTTCCGACTTCCCTGTAGCCGGAGACTGCGGTTAGGGTTAGTGTCATCCATTTACTTATTTGCGGGCGTCCTTTTATTTCAAAATGAATATTTTATGCGAAATGGCATATTGCGGGGGAGAAAGTATTTAAATATGAATACGGAGTTTTTTCTATCTATAAAATGAAAACCCTCAAGGAAATCAACGAAAAAATTAAAAGAGGCGAAGCAGTCGTAGTCCGCGCCGACGAGATGCCAGACATAGTCGACAAGGAAGGAGCTGAAAAAGCCGCGAAAAAAGTCGATGTTGTCACAACGGCTACTTTCGGAGCGATGTGCAGTTCCGGAGCCTTCCTAAACTTCGGACACTCTGACCCGCCAATCAAGATGCAAAAGGTTTGGCTTAACGAAGTTGAAGCCTATACGGGGCTTGCTGCCGTGGATGCGTACATCGGGGCTACACAGTTGTCGGAGACTGAGGGGATGAACTATGGCGGAGCCCACGTTATTGAAGACTTGGTGAATGGCAAGGAAGTCGACCTTAAAGCGCAAGCTTACGGGACGGATTGTTATCCCAGGAAATTCGTCGAAACGTCAGTAAGCCTTGCTGATTTAAACCAGGCCGTAATGTATAATCCGCGGAACAACTACCAGCGATATAATGCCGCAATAAATTCTTCAGACAAAATCCTTCACACCTATATGGGAACACTTCTGCCTGGAGCCAAAAACGTAAACTTCGCAGGGACGGGAGAGCTTTCCCCCTTAAACAACGACCCAGAATACCAGACTCTGGGTCTTGGAACCCGGATTTTCTTATGCGGGGCGCAAGGCTACATAATCTCTGAGGGGACCCAACACTCCCCGAAAACAGGGTTTGGAACGATTACAGTACAAGGCAATCTAAAGGAGATGGACACCAAGTATCTTCGGGCTGCGACCATGCCGAAATACGGAACCACCCTCTACATCGGAATCGGAGTCCCAATCCCAATACTTAACCCGGAGATCGCCAAGGCCACGGCCGTGAGAAACGAGGATATTGAGACCAGCATCCTAGACTATAGCGTGCCTAAGCTTTCCAGGCCTCTCGTCCGCAAGGTAAGCTATGAAGAGCTTTTTTCCGGAAGCGTTGAAGTTGACGGGGTTTCCGTAAAGACTGCCGCCATGTCGAGCCTGCGGATCACCAATGAAATACTGGGGGAGTTGGCTCGTCGAATCGAGGCGAAAGATTTTTATCTATCAGAGCCTGTTGAGCGACTTCCAAGGGATTCTGTCTTCAAACCCATGAGGCTTCGCGAGAAGGTGATCCATGTTGGAGACGTTATGGCAAGGGACTTGAAGACTGCGGAAAAATCCGATTCAATTGACATGGTCTCAAACCTTATGATCGAAAACAACATAAATCAGGTGCCCATCACCGACGATGCCGGCAAGCTTTGCGGAATAGTAACCTCC
>JBDRAY010000087.1:0-7025 GCA_043823295.1 Methanobacteriota archaeon
CGGGAACTTTTGTACCCTCAATTTTATGAAGAAGTCTCTTTCACAGATGAAGAGCTCACAACGCAAGTTTCCATCGGCAAGTCCCCTGAGACTGAGGATGGATTGAAGATTTCATCAGCCATCAAGAAGGTAGCCCTTGAAAAAGCATCTGTTGAGTCGCCTTGCTCTTTCACGGCTTTTGAAGGCGATGCTTGGGGCAAGAAAATAAAAATCAAAATCGTGGAAAAAGAGGAGAACTCTAAGCTTTTAGGGCCGGCCGCGTTAAACGAAATCTACGTCCACGAGGGGGGAGTCTACGGGATCCCAAAGGACACTTCAAAGCTGAAAGAAAGTGCAAAAGAAGTTCAGGATAATGGAGTCAAGCTTGACTGGGGTTTTCTTGAAGCAATAACGGACTTTTTCGCTACTGAAATCGAGGGTAAAGTAGGGGCTGGGGAGAAAGCTGGTTTCATCCAAATCAAGATGGCTAAGACCCCTGCCGACGTAAACATTAAAGTATCTGAAAGCGCTCGCAGATTCATTGAAGGAAAGAATAAGCCAATCTCAATTAAAGGCCCGGTTTTTACTGCGGTTGAGTTTTCTATTTCGTGATCATTGTCCCGGTTCCTTCGCGGGTTAGTATTTCTTCGAGGAGGGCGTGTTTGCTTGCTTTAACTATGTGGGCGCTTTGCACGCCGTTTTCTAATGCTTCGATGCAGGCGTTAAGTTTTGGCACCATTCCTCCTGAAACCCAGCTTGATTTTACAAGTTTCTTGGCTTCGGAGACTGTTAGCTTGTCGATTCTTTTCTTGTTTTTGTCGAGTACTCCGTCGACTGTCGTAATCAGTATGAATTTCTCGGCGTTTAATCCTTTGGCGAGTGCTGAGGCTGCGGTGTCGGCGTTTATGTTATGGATTTCACCGTCTTTGCCAACGCCCAGGGGTGTGATAACCGGTATGACTCCGTGGGAGAATTGGGATGATATCGCCTTGGTCTTCACGCTTGAAATATCACCGACGAGTCCCAGGTCGACTTCGCCTTTCCTCTTGGTTGTTGCGAACACCATCTCTTTCGGAGGGTTGAGTCCCACCGCGGGGCAGCCAAGCTTTAGGATGGTTGATACAATCTCCTGATTGATTTCGTGCAAAACCTTCGCGACTATAGCCATAGTTTTAGCGTCTGTCACACGGAGGCCGTTTACGAACGTGGGCTTTATTCCTGCGGCTTCTGCTGTGTTGCTGATTCGTTTCCCTCCCCCGTGTACGACGACGGCGTTTATCCCCACAAACTCCAGGAAAGCCAGGTCTTTTGCGACCGACGAGACCACGTCTTCGTCTACGAGCACTTCCCCCCCCAATTTCACGACGAAGGTCGCGCCCCGAAATCTCCTTATGTACTCCAAGGCTTCGATGAGTATTTCAGAGCGTTTCATCCTGATTAATTAAGAAGGTTGGATTAAAATACGGTGTGGGATGTGCTCTGTCTTTAAAGTCCTGATTCTCTCTTATTCACAAAAAAATGTATCTATGATAGAAAAAACTGTTATTTTGATGGAAATGATCTTTCCTCCTGTTTTTTAAAATCTTTCATTTATTTTTATTGTCAAACTGGGAATGTATATACTCGAAAAATGGAATTCAAAGTAGTAGTTTCGGATCCTACGACTGGTAAATCATACCAACTGGACATTAAAGACGATAAGGCAGTGAAACTTAAGGGGAAATCCCTCGGCGAAGAAGTTGACGGGGCTTTCCTCGGACTTTCCGGGTACAAGCTTAAGATTTCTGGCGGAAGCGACAAGTCTGGAGTCCCCATGAAAAAGGGAATTCACGGGAGCGGCCGTGTAAGAGTTCTAATGGAAGGTGGGGTCGGTTATAACCCTACACGTGATGAGAGGCGGAGAAAGCTTGTTCGCGGCGAAAAAATCGATCAAGACATAATTCAGGTTAACTTAGTGGTTGCAACATCAGGCAAGAAAAAGCTTGAAGAAATTTTAGGTTCGAAAGAGGGTGGTGAAGCGGCAACGGACGGCGAAGTGGCTCCCGCACCCGCTGAAAAACCTAAAGAAGAATCTAAGAAAAAGGTGGGGGAGTCTGAACCAGCATCTCCCGCGGAATCCCAAGATAAGGGTAAAACTAAAGATTCTAGGGAGGCTTAACTTGACCGCCCAATCCGAAATAAACATCGGAATGGTCGGGCACGTCGACCACGGTAAAACAACTTTAACAAAAACTTTATCTGGTATTTGGACTGACAAACACAGTGAAGAGATTAAAAGGGGTATCTCAATCCGACTGGGCTATGCCGACTGTATTTTCTACAAATGTGAGAAATGCATGGAACCAGGCTGTTACTGCACTGAAAAAACCTGTCATAAATGCAAGGGGAAAACAAAAATACTTCGAAAAGTATCATTCGTCGACTCTCCAGGACACGAAACACTAATGGCGACCATGCTGTCCGGAGCAGCGCTTATGGACGGTGCAGTGCTCGTTATCGCAGCCAACGAGCCATGCCCTCAACCCCAGACTGCGGAACACCTAATGGCATTGGAGATTCTCGGAGTTGAAAACGTAGTGATCGCTCAAAACAAGGCGGACCTCGTAAGTAAGGAGGATGCGAAAAAAAACTTTGATGAAATAAAAAAATTCATTAAAAACTCAAAAATTGCAGACGCCCCAATTATTCCTATTGCAGCAAATTACGGCGTAAACACCGGGATTCTCATAAAGGCGATTGAGGAACACATTCCAACTCCTAAAAGGAATTTGAAGAAGAAGCCGAAGATGTTGGTGGCCAGGTCTTTTGACATAAACAAGCCTGGAACTGACTTAGACAAGATTTCTGGCGGGGTTTTTGGAGGGTCTCTTAAGGAGGGTGTGCTGGAAGTTGGGGATGAAATAGAGATTTGCCCTGGAGTTAAAGTAAAAAACGGCTACACTCCCCTTACTACCCAGATTGTAAGTCTTTCAGCAGGGGGAGAGGATGTAAAAAAAGTAACTCCTGGAGGACTTATAGCAATTGGGACTGGACTCGACCCGTACCTTACTAAAGGCGATAACATGTGTGGAAATCTAGTAGGCTTTCCCGGTGATTTGCCTGAAGCAACTGACAAGTTAAACCTTGAAATTCAGCTTCTAAACCGTCTCGTAGGCTCTAAAGAAGAAGTTGAGATAAAGCCTATTGCAGCCGATGAGGCACTGATGATATCGGTTGGAAGCACAATCACTCTCGGAATAGTCTCCAACCCAAAGACGGGGGAAATAATACTTAAGCGGCCTGTTAGTGCCGAAACAGGGGATAAGGCTGCCTTAAGTCGCAGGTTCGGAGCCCGATGGAGGCTTATCGGCTACGGGATTATCAAATGAAAGACGTTTTAATCGACACCAACTTTCTAACTCTCCCCCATACGCACAAACTGGATGTGTTCAACCAATTAAGTGAAGTAATACCGGAAAAACACAGGCTTTTCGTGTTGAATGGCACTTTAGAAGAGCTGAAAGCGCTTTCCACAGAGAAGACTAAAACAGGTGTTGCGGCCAAGGTCGGATTGAGTCTCTTAGAAAAAAGCGAAGTTGAAGTGTTACCTTTAAGCGGAGACGTTGATGCTCAGATAATCGCATACGCAACCGATCATAAAAACCTGATTGTAGCAACTAACGACCGGGAGTTGAAAAAAAGGCTTAAGGGTTTGGGTGTTGAAGTGGTAAGCCTTCGGGGAAACCACTCTTTAACCCGGATTTAGCGCAAGTTTTATAATAGTTTTGCGTAATGTTTATAGCTTGTGCTTTTTAAACGAAAATACCTAAATCTATACTTCAAAATGTACAAGAAATCCACGATAGAGGACACGGTAAGGATACCGCCAAATAGGTTAGGTGAAGAACTAGGCCAAGTAGTAGTCTCAGAGCTTGACAACACGATAGCCGGCCGAGTCGAAAAAGAGATAGGGATAATTCTCGCTCCAATCGATGTGGAAAAAATCGGTGATGGGAAAATCATTTTAGGTGATGGGGGAGTGTATTACGACACCGAGTTCACAGCCTTAACTTACATGCCTCAACTCCATGAAGTGGTTGAGGGTGAAGTAACAGAGATCACTGAATTCGGGGCGTTCATCTCATTCGGGCCTCTCGAAGGCTTAATCCACGTTTCCCAGCTCACTGAAGACTTTATGAGCTATGACAACAAGAACCACATGTTTGTGGGGAAAGAAAGCAAGAAGACTATTAAGGTTGGTGACCGCGTGCGCGCAAGGATTGTAACCATAAGCCTTAAAGAGCGGATTCAAGACTCGAAGATAGGTCTTACCATGCGCCAGCCTTATCTAGGTAAAATCGAGTGGCTTACCGAGGAGAAGGAGGCTTTAGCGCGGGATAAGGAGGCTAAGGAGAAAGAGGCCACTGAGAAAGAGTCCAAGGAGAAGGGGGCTAAGGTAAAGGCGGAGAAGAAGGGTAAGAAGAAATGAAGGCCTGTAAATCATGCAAGATGCTCGTAAACGATGATGTTTGCCCGAAATGCCATCTTGCAACTACTCTCTATTGGACTGGTTTTTTCGGCGTCATCGACCCTGAGAAATCAGACATTGCAAAGAGAATCGACATTAAAATCCCCGGGCATTACGCCCTTAAAGTGAGATAATGAATTACATGGGGGCTCTAAGACTCTCCCCTTCCTTGCGGGCTGAGCTTAAAAAACCGTTGGGTTTTTTGAGAGGGAGCCTGGTGGGTTTGGAGGTTTCAGACCTCGTTTGCGTGGGTGACGTCGTGTCGGAGGAGGCGATAAAACTCGGTTTGAATCCGAGGGTGTGCATCTTCGACGGCGTTTGCAAAAGGGAGGAGGTTGGAGTGTCTCAAGCAATAACCTCCTACGAAGCCTTTGAGGTTTCGGTTGAAAACCCGCAGGGATTGATAACCCTTAAGGCCCTTGAGGCTGTGAGGGAGTCGTTTCGCAGGGAGGGTAAAACAAAAATCAAGGTTAACGGGGAGGAAGACTTGCTCACTCTTCCCGTGATACTTTACGCGCCGGAAGGCTTAACCGTTGTTTACGGTCAGCCTAATGAGGGAGTCGTTGAAGTTAAGGTGAATGAAAATATTAAGAACAAAGTTGGAAGAATAATTGAGGAAATGAAAAATGAACATTAACATTATCGAGAAGAAAGACAATCCCTTGCTTGAGCGTTTGGAGGTTCACTTCGAATTCTCCTTTGACGGGGCTACACCCTCGTTTTTCCAGGTGAGGCAGGAGTTTATCAAGAATCTTAAAGCTGATGAGAAGCTGACTGTTTTGGATGGTTTACAGCAGGCTTTCGGCGAAAACAAGGCTAAATGTTATGCAAAGGTTTATAAGACCGCTGATGCGATGACAGTTGAGCCTGAATTCAGGATTAAGAAAAATTTCGAGGCAAAGGAGCCTGAGAAGAAGGATCTACCGAAAGCAGAACCCGCTGAAGCATCTGAAGAGAAGTCTGAGGATAAACCTGAGGAGAAGTCTGAGGTAAAAGCTGAGGAGAAGTCTGAGGAGAAGCCTGAGGAGAAGCCTTCTGAAAAAATTGAGGAACCTAAAGAGGAGAAACCCAAGGAGCCCGCTGAATCTAAGGGGGAGTCTTCTGAGGAAAAACCAACGGAAGATAATAAAGAAGCTGAAAAGAAGGAGGGCGAGTGAGGATGACTAACAGATGGGAGCAATACGAGATTTCAGGCGACACGCTCACGCGCAAAAGAAGATCCTGCCCCAAGTGCGGTGACGGAGTATTCCTCGCCCAGCACAAAAACAGGAGCTCCTGCGGCAACTGCGCGTACACTGAATTCGCACAAGGCAGCGCACCAAAACCTAAAGAAGCGTCAAAACCAGACGAAAAAAAACAAGACGAATCAAAACCTGCGGAGAAACCTAAAAACGAAGGCAAACCCGAGGAAAAACTAAAAGAAGAAAAACCAGCAGAAGAGAAAGTCGAAGACAAGAAATAATCTTTATGGGTTAAGTGACGTTTTTGCCACCAGTTTTTGTGTGTTTTTGTATTAGTTTTTGTAGTTTATTAGTTTGTTGTTTGCTGGTGAGGTGGCGGTTGTTGTATCGCCAGACGTATTCGGCCAAGTATAGTGGTAAGCGTGTTCGTCTGATGCCGCCTTTGCTGGCGAGTTTTCTCTTAAGGCACCCCCAGAATCCTTCGAGTCCGTTTATGTGTGCTCCTGTCTTGCTTCGGTATTCTCCTTCGCTGTGGTTTACGAGGCGGTGTACGTATCCTTTGGATGCTACGCCAGTGTATGAAGGGAAGGTGTCGGAGCAGACGATGCTGCCTTTGGTTACGCGTTTGGTGATCAAAGGTAGGAGTGTTTCGCCTGTGACATCGTCGACGAGTTCCGCCCAAACCAAGCCACTGCGGCAGTATATCCCGAATACTGGCTGCTTGCTGGTGCTCCGACCCCGCTTAGTTCCACTATCGCGGACTGTCCTCGGCTTGTTCTTCCACTGACCGCCCAGATAGGTTTCATCCACCTCAACTATGCCCGAGAAAACACCGGGCACATCACACCGTATCACCTCCCGCACAATACGCAGAGCCCTGAGAACCCGCTTCTTCGACAAACCAGTCTCTACTGAAATCTGGTTGGAACTCAAACCCAACACAAAAAACCTCAGTAACTCACGCCACTCCAACCTACTCAAACGCAATGGCAAACCACGAGGCCGCCACTCCCTCCGGCACACCGCACACTTACGACTCCCACGACGCAAAGCATACCATTTTTTACCACCACAATTGGGACACTGAATTCGAGGCATAACAATATAATATTGGTGGCAAAACTATACCTTTACCCTTTATCTTTAAGAGGTTATTGGAAAAGAATGACGTAGGTGAAAACTAGAAAAATAAATAAAGGTGATTGGGTCGTTTCCGCACCAAATTATGTGTAGATTATATTGAACATTTTCTTAAATATGTTCGAGTTCCGATTATTGTATCGGAACTCCATTTCCTTGAGGTATAAGTGGTAGTTGTCTTTTTGGATTCCATGGTATTTGTAGAATCTTTCCTTGGC
>JBDRAY010000088.1:0-20272 GCA_043823295.1 Methanobacteriota archaeon
GTATGCCTTTGCTGGGTGCGTAGTGTACTTTACCCTCGTCCAATGCTTTTTTAGCAGCCTCCTTGATAATTTCAGGAGTATCATAGTTTGGGCGGCCTATAGAAAGGTTTATAACCCCCGGCTTCTTACTTAAAGCAGACCACTTAAACGTCGCAGACGGCGGAACACCCTGAACTCGAGAACTTAAAGTCATTGTATCTAAACAGAATTGATTCAAAAAATAAATATAAATTGATTAAAACCCTAGAATATAAGCGAGGTGGTCTAAAATGGGAAAAACAAAGCAGTTAGCACAGGGGGAAGAGTCCATTCCGATTTCAGCTCAAGACTTAGCTCAACTCGTTGAAGATGCCGCCGCACTTGATGCGGGTGGTCCTAGAGCCCAATCTGTTAGGTCAAGGCAAAGTGATGAAGTACAGAGTGCCTTTGATAGGAGGGTTAGCGGAGTTGGATCATACTTAGACCAATTCCTTCCAAGAGACGAGAAACTGGGAATCCTCTTAGGCAGGGGGGATATGAGCATTTTCCTCCATGAGACTCAAATCCCGCAACCATCGGAAACAGGCAACCCTCACAAGCAGATAAGGTTGAATATCAGCTTGCTTGACGGAAAACCTCACGGCGAGATTGTATTCGGGGAGGAACCGATTACCGCACGCCAGCTTTGCGAGGCGACAGACCTTACTTTTACCGAGATGAGGGACCAAGTCCGCTCGAGAAAGAGGAGTGAATACAAAAACTTGGTTAGTAAAGTCGAACCAAGAGCGTAAGAGACAATATACTAGAAGGGTTACCCTAAGGATACCTACTAGAATTAATACTCCTGAAGTGTATTCCTTCAACATGAAGCCGGGTATCCTAATTATTCTCAGTTCAATATTATTGTTTTCTGGTTGTATTGGAACCCAGAATATTACTATCCCAGATACTGGAATTTCTCAAGGAGCAGAACCCCAGTTGGTCGAGATCCGCGAGTATCAAGGCGAGAAATTATCATCTGTCGGCGACTTTCGGGAGAACTCGATAAAAGGCCCGCAGAAAGTACCGTTAGAAGGCTACTCCCTCACAGTCGACGGCCTCGTCGAAAACCCCCTAAACCTCACCTACGAGCAAACCCTCCTCACCTACAAGTCAATCCAAAAGATCGTCACACTACACTGTGTGGAAGGCTGGAGCAACACTCTACTCTACGAAGGAATACCGCTCGCAGACATCTTCGCGGACGCGAAAGTGAAACCGGAAGCGAACACAGTCATCTTCCACGCCTTTGACGGCTACACCTCAAGCCTACCCCTCGACTTCATCTATGAAAACAACATCATCCTCGCACACAAGATGAACAACATAACACTCCCGTCAGAACGAGGCTTCCCATTCCAAGTCGTAGCCGAAGACAAATACGGATACAAGTGGGTGAAATGGGTCGTGAAAATCGAATTAACCGACAACCCCGACTACAAAGGCTACTGGGAAAGCCGCGGCTACTCAAACAACGCCGACGTGTAATAAAGGGGAGGGAGAATTAACCCCCCGATATACGACGCTTGACGAAAACCCCGATTAAGCTGTCATCCCACTAACCTTCTTCAGCCTGTTCGCGTCGTCGTACTCGTAGGCGAGGCCGAATCCTCCAGTCAGGCTGCCGCTTCCGTCGTATGTTAAGACTTGAGTGCCCAAAGCAGACGCGCCCGAAGTTCCTACTCCGCTATTGCCGCAGTAGTCCACAACCAGTTCGAGAACATCCACCCATTCCAAGACGGGAACGGGATGGTAGGGAGACTTCTATTAAACAATATTCTCTTAAAACACGACATGCCGCCAGTGAACATCGAACTTAAAAACCGGAGACGATACTATGACTCACTCCAAGCATATGAGAAAAAAGGCGACCTGAGGCCGACGATAGAACTCATTTTAAAAGAATACAAGAAACTAAACAAAACCCTGAAGAACATGTGACTACAACACCCCATAATGTAGTCACACAAACACAAAAAGCCCTTAATTCAGAAGAGTAAGAGAGGCGACCATTAGCGGGGGCCGGACAGGCTTGTAGTCTACTTTTTTCCCATCTCCGCCGAATTTTTGCTTTGAGGTCTGTCTGGGGCGGGAAAAAGGGGGTAATGTCGTAGTAGTGTGTTTTTTAGGTTGTATTGCACACTTTTAGTTAACGTCTTTTAGCCTAGTTTAGCATGATTTATAGACAAACGTGTAATGTTATGTTGGGTGTATGATAATTTATGGAAGAACACTATGAAAGGAGTTAATCATAATAAATTTGGCGGGAGAAAGTCTGGAGGATCAGGTAGAGGATTTTCCGGAGGATCGGGAGGACGATCTTTCGGAGGATCAGGTAGAGGATCTTTCGGAGGGTCTGGACGACCAACGATGCATGAAGTAATCTGTGATAAATGCGGTGAAAAGTGTGAAGTCCCTTTCAAACCAACGGGGGATAAGCCGGTTTACTGTCGTAATTGTTTTAAGAAAGATGAGGATTCCGGATCAAAGAGTGGGCTAAACCAGTTTAAAACAGAATTTGACCAAATAAACAAAAAACTTGACAGGATAATCCAATCATTAAACATTGATTGATTATTTGTTGATAGTTTTGTGACGGGTGTTGCCGACGGACAGTATCCTGTGGAGTTCACCCACTGCAGGCATTTTATCGACATCAACAAAGACTCGGAAAATCCTAGACAGGGTAGTTTTGAATCGAACTCTTATAAGAGGAATAAGGAATTGATCCGCTCTTGCGTGAAGTACCGTATTTTTTTGTGTTGAAAAAGCTTTTAGTGTCGGCGTCTTAATCTATTGTATATGATCGAGGTCGGCTTCATATTGTTGGGTTTGGTTGGGTTGTTGTGGGGCAGCGATTATTCTGTTAATGCCGCCCGAGAGATAGCTCGAAAACTTCGGATTTCGGAATTGGTTGTCGGCCTCACAATCGTGTCTATCGGCACGTCAGTGCCTGAGATTGCGACCAACGTGCTCGCAGGCTATAGCACTTTATCCGGAGTGGATGCGTCAGGGATTGCCGTAGGCAACATAATCGGGAGTGAACTCGCCCAAATAACGCTTATGTTGGGCCTTGTCGGATTTATGGCAACTTTGCACATCCCCCGAAGATCCCTAGTACGTGACGGTTTCATGCTTTTCATGGCAGCCATCTTGATGTATCTCACAGCCGTTGACGGATTCGTCAGCCGCAGTGAAGGAGTCTTGCTTGTACTAACATACATCATCTACCTCACTTACCTTGTAACCCAGGAGAGGGCTAAAGTCCAGCGCGTTCCAGAAGAGGCTAGAGACTACGACATCAGCGCAGACGCTTTAAAGACAATGATTGGGATTACAATCATTGTTTTTGGAGCGCACTTGGTCGTAAAATATGGAGTTGTGATGGCATTACGGTATGAAATCTCAGAGTCCGTGATTGGTTTGTTCGTCGGATTGGGCACGAGCCTGCCAGAACTCACAGTATCCCTGCGCGCCATACACAAGAGTGCCGGCTCCCTGTCGTTGGGTAACTTGATTGGCAGCAACATAACGGATCCATTGCTTTCATTCGGTTTGGGGGCCTCGATTGCCGGCGTTACTGTAGAACACATTATATTAAAGTTCGACTTCGTATACTGGATTACGGCCACCGCCATTGCATTGCTACTACTCTACAACCACATGAACTTAAACCGCAAGGAATCCAGCATCCTCATAATCCTCTACGGCCTGTTCTTATACATGAGGCTAACCTTCTTTTAGGTGCAAAGTATTCTACTGAGTCTAACTCATAAACAAGACAGCTTAAGGTTGTTTTGCGTAGATTATATTGCGGTTGAGCAAGCGCAGGAACCCGGCGCATATTTTTTTTTTAGTTTTGTTCTAGGTTTCTTATTTTTTGTGTGACGAGGTGTGTTGCGACGTACATACAGGTTGTTCCTTCGTCGAGGCCTAAGTCCGGGCCGCTTATTCTTTCGAATTTTGTTCCGTCTGACCGTGTGATTTCGTCGTTGCTTTTGTTTAGGCCATAATTGACGAATTGGGGGTCTGCGGGAGCGTTGTGGTGGGGGTCTGCTCCCGCTGCTTCAGGACTTTTTGGGTCGATGACATTGTCTATGGAGTAGATGATTGTCAATGCTTTCGGGTTTAATTCCCGGGCTCTTTCACAGACATATCTGCCAGTCCTACTCTTCCCTTCAGTTTCTCCTTCGACTGCGGCCGAAAGGTGTGCCTCCTCTAAAACGTAGTCTGAGACGACTGCGTCAAAAGGTTGTGTTGCCGCACTATCAAATTCATCGGGTGAAACGCAAACCACAGTTTCGACGGAGTCGCCGAGTGCTTCGCCGATGCATTCTTCGAGCATTTCCGCGAATTCCCGGAAGTCGTCGACGATGATGACCCGTGGCTTGCCTGAAGCCTGCTTAGGCGGCTCCTCAACCCTGATTGCCGGAGTTTTTTGAGAGTCACTGGCGTGTTCCTGGATGCGCCTAGCTAAATGTGGTTCTGGCTCGGGCTTGATTTTTGTTTGCGCTGATTTCGGAATGAACAATTGAACGGTCTGCAATGGATGGTTCGGGTTTTTCTCGAAAAACATTGTGCCGGGCATTTCCGGCAGCACACAGTCCATCAAGTCCCGCAATCCCGTACCTGCGGTGTCTGTAGTACTTTCACCCAAAATGCTTGTATCCCCCCTGTTCAAAGCTTCCACCATTTCATCGGACATGCGTTCCCCATTGTTTTCGAATACGAGCATGATGAACTTACCTTTCTCTAAGCCCTTGCTGGCAAAGAATTGCTGTGCATTTGGGGGGATGCTTGTAAAAGACATTACTGCACCCACAATATTGACTGCTGGATCGTTGTCTGTGACTTTTTTCGCCGCCTTGCACGCGTTCGTCGCAAGCTCTGTTGCAGCCTGCTTAAGAAGCTCCGGGTCGACTGGAGATGATCCGACAGGCTCCCACGGAGCCCTAAACTCAAGCGGCAGTCCCTGCACGGCCCCGACTTCGGCGACTGTTTCAGCCATCAAGGAGTCAACATTCATCGGCCCTGCGACCCTCCTTCTAGATCCACGATATTGTCTTAATGCGTTATCGTATAACTCGTCAAGCATCGGAGAGACCTCTTGGGCTGCGGGAGTTAATGGTGAAGAACCATCTCTGACTCCTCTTACAACGTCCCTGCAAAGTAGCAGGCGGTTTAACAGGGCGTGAGCGTTAGGGTGGCTTGAGCCCACAGACTCCAATAGCGCTTCAAAGGAAAACCGTTTCTCCCGCGTCTCCTGCTCGACTGTTTGCGCAAGACTCCTTAACCTGTTAAATCCTTCACCACCGTATTCAGGGTGGGTTTTTGCCGCCTCAATGAACCTGTTGAAGTAAACCAGGAAGTCTTGGGCTGAGCCGTCAAGCCGTGAGATATTAAATCTGCTTGGAGTAGTCTCCCTTCGGCCGACATCTAATCCTCCGAGGATGTCGTGAATTATGGCCCCGACTACGCCTTCAACTGGTGTTAAACCCAATCCCAGCTTCTCACCACCCCTTCCAGAGTGTAATCGCACCATATCGAGTCGTGCCGCAAGGACGCCGAAATTATCTCCTTTACCCATAAAATCGACGAGCACGGGAAGTCCCGGGACAGCAGTAAGCTGCCTTAATTCCTTTTCAGCATGCTCGCCAGAGTAAATGGAGCGGATTACGTTTTCACTAATTTGTTCCCGTGCCTCCACAGTCTCGGGATTGGACCAGCTGCCGGACCGGACGACCGTCGGGCACACCATCCTGTTTTCACCCAACCAGGCGAGAACCCCCTCCCCGTGTATTTCATCGGGTTTGCTTCCAAGGCAAAAGTCCAGTACCATGCAGTCTACTTTCCCCCTTTCGCTGGAAAGGATTTCAGTAACCTCCCTGCCGCCCCCAGCCTCCAGAAACTCGGTATTAGTGAAGTGTTTACTAAGTTCACTTGTGATAATTCGCCGCGACAAATCATCGTCTTCTACGACAAGGATTCGTGCACCGTCTCTAAGCGGGCTTATAGCCTGCGGTACAGTCAAGGATGCGTGAGAGTGGGTAGCGCCTGCGCTTGTTCTCTCTCCGCTTGGTTGTTGGATAGTTGTCACAGTTATTACTTAGAGGGTATAGAAGAAAAGTTGAGATAGGAGTGGGGTGTAATATACTTGGACTGGAAAGATATTCCCCAACTTCTGCTTAAAAATTTTTTATTCAAAATTTTTTTTTGAGAGAGATATTTTTTTGTGATTATACATTAAATGTGTTTTTTATGTTTCTTCAGCAATCTGTCGTAGATCTCACGTTTTTCCTGTGACTTTACCCCAGAACTCATTGAGCATGTCGACTTCTCCGGGTTCGAGACCTTTGAAATTCGAGACAAGGAAGTATAGTATAGCGCAGGCTACGGCTAAAAGGAGGATGAACTCCCAGTTGATTCTCCTCATTGTGAATAGAAATTAGCCTTCTTTTAAAAAATATGAATTTTACTGCAGTAGCGGGAGGGAAAGAAGATTCCAGCCGGAAGGGAGTGGGACTGCAGCCTCCTTAAGAGTTGGTGCTGGCGGGCTGGGAAAAGAGGAGATGAAGATGCTCCCGTTTACAGGGTCTCTTCCGATTTCAGCTCCAAAAGGGAAGATACTCCACAAGGGATTGAGCTGGGAGGCATTGTAGGTTAGCTGGTCGCAGAGGAATCCGTTGTTGTATACGTAGATGCTCCCCCACCCATCAGGAACGTCGAAAAAGTATTCGTCGTGGAAGACTGTATGGCTGGAAAAAGGCGTAAGGAGTGGTCCAGTAATATTAATTTGGATTAGGGGAGGACCGCCGGGAATGGGAGTCACACCTAAGACGAATCCTGCAAGAGATATGAATCGAGGTTCAAGATTTGTAAGCTTAATCCAGTCGTTTTCATTAACAGGTGAAAACCCGGTTATTTTAAGGCAGGGGGGATCTTGCGGCGGCAGAGTCGTCGTTGACGTTGAAGTTGTTGTAGAAGTTGAGGTAGAGGTTGATGTTGTGGAAGTCGAAGTCGTCGTGGTAGAGGAAGTTGTAGAAGTAGATGTCGTATAGATTGAAGTCGTTGAACTGGTTGAAGTCGTTGTGGTTGTCGAAGTTGAAGTAGTGTAGATCGAGGTTGTGGACGTTGATGTTGTAGTCGCAAGGTAAGTCGCGGAAAGATCAAGCCAGACATTCAAATACTGGACATAAGTTGTATTCTGATCTGCCGTGTGGCCTCCAATAGTAAAAGATATTGAGTCTCCTACATTCCCAGTAACAGAAACGTAGTAAACACCACTATTAATCGGGGGGGAAGTGCCCTTTAAAGAGCCATCAATATATGCTTTAACTCTTTCACCATTTGCGGGATCATTGTTTAAGGAAGCCGTCCCCTTAACGAGCATAAACGAGGGTTGAGCGTAAACTAAACCTGAACACAATATTATTGAGATTATGATGAAACCGAATTTCATGAAAATCAATCCACTGCCCGTTAATTTCCGGGGAGTACAACCTTAAAAATGGATTAATCACTGGGTTCTCTCGGTTTCATACTCGACCCGGACACCTTCAGAAGTAACGTTTATGGGATAATACTGGGGTCGCAGCGCAGTATCCTTCATGTGAATGACGACAAGGCTCCTTTTGATCTCGTTACCGTCGGTTTCAACCTTAACGTCAATGACTCCGTCAAAAACCTCTTGGATGGAGGAGACGACCTGAGTGTCGTGCATGCCAAGCTCTAAAATAAATAGTGAGGTGAAGTCCTCAGCTTTAAGACGGGCATTTAAGACCTGGGTGAAGTCGTAGACTGGGTCGAACTCAAAGTGTTTCAAAAAGGGGGAAAGAAGTTCAATGTACGCTCTTTTCACCGGGCTTGGAGCAAGCCATTCCTCTGCTTTTTGTATTCCGACACCCATTGAAGAGAGGTCTCTTGCAACCCTGATTACCGGCCAGTCCTCCTCAAAGTCTTTGATGGGCTTAATGCGCCAGGAGTAACAGTCCACATAGCAGAGTCTTTTCTTCTTTTCGTATATTGTGGCGTCAATGTTGAACCTGCTTAGAAAATTCTTGAATTCATCTACTGAAGTGTTGTTTAAGACTACTAGAACAGAGTTTTCACCAGACAATGCTTCTGCGATAAATTGTGTGCCGCACATCGTTTTCTCACTGCCGATGGGACCTTGAAGTATTACTGCAGACTTCTTGGGGAGACCCCCTTCTAAAAGCTGATCCAGTCCTGGAATGCCTGTGGGGACTCTAGGCCAAAACACACCCCTAAAAAGGCTTTTCGTAATGCCAAGATCTGCCAAACCCTTATGGCGTGAAGTCAATCCTTCATAACAACCCTTAATGACCTCCAACGCCTTATCAGGACCCAACTCTTTTTCAAGCACCTCGATATGCTTCATTAAAAGCGAAGAATACTTTGAGATGATCAATTCCCTATTCTCAGCGTTAGCAGTAATATGAGGCTCCTCAATAACAACCCGTCCACTCTCGCTCACAGATATTTCAGGGACCTGAGGGTTTTTCACAAAAAAGTCTTTAGTGATTTTCTGGAGATTTTTCGGGGGAATTGAATCCTCAACCGTGGAGACAAGATGTTGGACAACCTCGGTGTAGATCGAGCAAACAGACTTTATTTTCTCGTCTTCATACATGTCGGAAACGTCCTTGTCTGAGGCCAATGTCTCAACAGCCCAGTAGGGGATGGGGATGTCCGCTTCATTCAGCGCGAGAAGATTCCTGTTTATAATACTCGCTATTATGCGCGTGCTCATGTCCTGCGTCATGTGTTCAGCGTACTTCTCATTGAGGGTGTCGAGAAGGATTGTGAAAACTTTTTTAAGTTCCTCAACACCGTCCGGATCAATTAAAACCTTCTTCTCCTCTAAATGGATTTTTTTAAAAGGTGGGATTTCACTTGACATGGATGTTAGAAGCTCTGAAATCTTTGCAGGGCTCACGTACATCGAATTGTCTACGATAATGTCTTCCAGAATCTCCTTCATCAACAAGCCCGAATCATCAGACATTTTCGATGGCATAAAAATCTTCTTTAAGTAGGTGCTGATCTTTCAGTAGATTTTCTCGGTTGAGACGATTTCCACCCCACAAGGAGTAATTCGGACAGGATGCATATGCAAGTTGTGGTCTGTAAACCGCATCTTCCGGACTGTAGCCCACCTGCGAAGCTCTCCCTTAGACTGGGTGTATCCCACTACGACGACTCCGTCGGCGAGAAACTCTTCAAGCCCAAACCTTGAAACCCTCTTCCCACGGTACTCCTCTTCTATTTCAGTGACAAGCAGAGACGTTAAGCCGCTTTCACGCAGAAATTCCGTGAAAATGAAAAGGTCATCCCGCATGTCAGACTGGTCCTTGTACAAGAGCCCTAAAATGCTTATTGAATCGATTACAAGTCGCTTTACATCAGATTTTTTAGTTATGTTAGTAATAGCCTCGATTAAAACGTCAACTGAAATGGCGTAGCGTTCCTTGCTCTCGCCAAACTGTGGTTTCCTCTTCCTCAACCCACTTAAATCAACTATCTGTATCTTGTCTTTAACTTCGGGTGCGTCAACATCCATGCCAAAGTTTGCGAGAGACTGGCGAATGCCATCCTCCTTCTCCTCCAAAGTCAAGTATATTCCCCCTTCACCATATTCCTTCGCACCATTGTAGATGAATTGTGAAGAGATAATGGTTTTTAAGGTACCTGTCGGACCCGCAATCAGAGTAATACTCCCCTGCTTTATTCCCCCCTCAATTAAGTCATCCATTCCCGGAATCCCGGTCTTAATCCGCTCAATCATTCTAATCGTATGGATATTATGATTGAATATTTAAAACAACCCAGTTTTTTAATTCAATACGAAAAATACTTTTACAGGATGGAGAAAAACAGGGCAATACTACTTGTTGTGTTACTGGCATTAATCATATTCACACTATTTCTGTTAATCGCATTGAAAGTCATGCCTGAGGAACTCACAGCATACGAAAAAATCTTGAAAATCATTTGAGGATAGGCTACTTTCCCTTGTCTAACTCTTTAGCAATCTCGGGAAATTGCCTAGCACTAGGATTCTCAATAAGGCTAGCGTAAGCTTGTTTCAAATCGCCTTGCTGATCACCGAGTAATTCAAGTTCCTCGGGGGAGACACCGTAAGTTTCGGGAGATGCGGTCATCCTATCGAGCATGACTTGGAGTCCTCTACCACAGGATACCATGTTCCGGAAAAGTTCAGGAACGACGGGGACGTTTTTCGGGTAGTTGGGATCGTTTGCACTCCACCAGTACGGGCAGGATATGAGGGAGAGGCCGTAATTTCTCCAAGCCCCATTTAAAACCTTTGGAAGTTCTTCCTCGTCCTTACCGCCCTTAAGGAGGATGTCGGTCATAAGCTGCATGGGCTTTTTATAGGCTGTGAGAGTTTCGGAAACAATGTCGCGAAGCCACTGAGTGTTGGGATTGATCCATAGTCCGAAGTCATTACTCCAGCTTGCAGTCTGAGGGCGCTTTTCAGCTTCCTCAACGATTGATACTTCACTTAAAGCTTTCTGGGCGGAAGCGGGTTCGATCCCGAACTCGCGCATGGCCTGTATTGCACGGTATAGGGCGTAAGGTTCGCCCCTGTTGTGGTAGCCGGCCCACTCAGCATCCATTTCAACCGGGAAGATCGAGCTTTCACCCGAAAAGACTGGAGCGTGAAAAGCAGGTATTCCGAAGATGTTGCCGACGACTTCCCCGAAAACCCTGTCGGCCTCACGAAAAGACCACTCCCGCTCCCGCTCGCTTGAAAGGCCCTCAAGGGTGCCCTCGGCGCGAGCCTGGTTTGAGAGTGGGTCACCCCCTTCGACGACGTCGAATGCGAGATCCTGGGAGGCGTTAAAGGCTCGGAAGATGACGTTTGTCCCGACCGCCTGTCCAGGGTATTTTAAATGTGTTGCAGTCGCGATGTTGAATCCTTCCTCAGGATGAGGCCTGTTATGATTTTTCGAGTCCAAGTAAACAGTAAACTGTATGTTATTTTCCTTTTGAACTTCATCCAAAACCTCAAGCAGATCTGGGAAGCCCCTAGGATCCTCAGCGAGAGTCAACGCCTGCTCTGGGATGTGAAGCGTCACACTCCTGTCTCCCTCCCGGTTGAAATGTTTTAGAAAAAATTTTAGTGAATGATCATATTCATTCTTCAAGTCGTCCCGAGAGAGGAGGGGGGCAATCGAATGGTGAGCGTTGGATAGGCCGACGTCAAGTGCCCCGCTTTGATGGGCCTGCTTTAAACGATCGAACACCTTAGGATAATAGTTTTTCACGAGCCTGAAATAAGACTCTGGGAGAGACAGTGAAAGCGGGCTTTGCGCACCGTCTTCGGATAACACTTCCCCCAAAGCGATAAGTGGTATGAGATTGTGCCTTACTGCGTCGCCGAGCACGGTATGAATCCCTTCACCCTCAAAAGCGGAAGGCTCATAAAGCTTGTCGAGTTCACGGACCCGCTCGATAAATGGATCATCTTCGATTAAGGAGCCAGCTAGAGAGTACCTGGAGTGGAAGTCTGGGACCTTACGGTTTACTCTTGGTTGATAAGCCTGCAGGAATAGATTGAAAAACGCAGTTCCAAGAGATGTGGATTGATGCTCTTGAGAGAGTTGTTGATATGTGGCTTGCGCGGAATCATCACCCCCAATCAGCTTCTCCAAATCCTCATCACCAATCCTACCATTTCGAAACGCATAATAAGCTAAGTGAGCCCGAGGAACAGGACCAATCTTTTTAGCAAATAAAATAGCATCACTACTCAAAGGAGAAGGCCCGTAAACCTTGTTTTGCTCTTTGTGAGACATAACTTAATTATACGACAAACTTGATTAAATGCAACCCCCCAAATTTTTAATCTCTCACGTGAAAATAATTGACTGAAATGGGATTACTAGATTTATTCAAAGGCAAAGGATCCGACAAGTCGAAATGTGGTTTCTGCAAGAAGAGGGGTGAGTCGCTCCCCTTCACTAAAAAGTTCCCTGACGGAGTCAAACACTTCTGCTCTAAGGAGTGTAGCAGGAAATACAGGATTGACAGGAAAAAGAGGGCGAAAGCCCCCCCGACGATGGGATCGCTTCCCTGGTGAAATAAACTACAAGTGGGTTCCAATAGCTCGGAGAGTGAATACCGTGCCGAAAAAAAGCCCTACGAGTCCTAAAAACAGGCCTACTAATTCTTTCCCAGCGTAGAAGAGAATCATGCCAGGCATTGACCAGATAAAAATAAAGATTAGTATGGATGTTGCGTGGATTAGGTGACGGTGTTTTGAAATTCCCAGGAAACTAAAGACGTCATAGAAGAATAGGTGGAACACAAACATCAATTCCACAAAAAAAAGCTGGAATACTTCGAACAAGTCCTCAAAGTGGCCGCGAGAAAGAGTTTTCACAAATAACCTGAAAGTGATTCTCAGTCCACCCCGGCTTGGAGTAATATGATGTTCTTCGTCGAGGAAACCGCAATGCTCGCAAAGCACGTGAACCTTCGGACCCTCCAGAATGCTTCGGATTTTTTTTGAATCGCATTCAGGGCATTTAAAATACTTCATTTTAGGTTAAACTTCCTTGTACACGCCGTGAGAGGGGGAGTAGATTAAGCCCTCAGCCCTAAGTTTTTCCAAAATTGATTCAACCAGTCTTTCATCGATTTTGGCTTTTACTGCAGCCTCGATTATTTCTTCCCTTGTTTTTTCGGACGGGCCGGAGATTATCTTGATTAGGATTGTTTCAGGCGAATCCCCCATTTTTCCAGAAATTTTAGAGGGAGAATCAACTTCATCTTCTGGGAAAAGTTTTTGCTGGCCAGGCCTTCTCATCGTGCATTAAGGATTTTTTCAGCTACAGATGACACAATAGAGAAAACTTTTTCGGAATTTTCAGATGCATTCCCAACAACCTCATTAAAATCCAGTTTCTCACCCACAACGCCATTAGCGTAATTGTCTACAGAGCAAATTCCTGCCAGGGGAAGCCCCACCTCCTGCGCGAGGGTGGCCTCGCTTGCAAGGGTCATGCCGACGAAGTCACCTATTGTTGAGAGGAATCGGACTTCTGCTTTGGTTTCTAGTCTTGGACCGCTTGTTTCAACGTAGACTCCCCCGTCAAAGACTTTAAACTTTAGATCGGATGCGCACTCTACGATAAGTTGGGTTAATTCATAATCCAGGGAGGGTGTTATATGGTTGGTCGCATCGTCGAAGAATGTTGGAATTTTATTAAAAGCCAAATAGTCGGAGGGTACTGCAATCGATCCGGGCGCATATTTTCGGTGCAGACTACCGACAGAGCAAATCCCGATTACGTGTTTTACTGAAATTTTTTTTAGGGCTGTGATGTTGGCGTGATGGTTTATCTTGTGTGGAGGAGTGTTTTCTTTTAACCCGTGTCTTGGGATGAAAATGATTTTATCGTTTTCAAGAACGCAGACTTTACCATGCTTTGTTGAAACTTGCTTTCGCGTAAAGTCGGAAAGCAATTTCGAACCTTTAAAGACTGTTCCGCCTAAAACCCCAATCTTTGAATCAACTGCCATATATTATATTTAAACTAGGGAAAAAAATGATTTCATTGATGGATAAGCTTGTAAACCTTCTGTCCAGGATAAGGTGGGCATCAGTTTTAGGGCTATTTTTAGTTATAACACTCATCGTGGTTTTGATTATGGCCATACCCTCATCCTTCAGTTTTAAGGGGGATATCGGAGTGTCAATTTCAGCCGACCCCTCAACAATCAAGATGGGGGAGCACACTACCGTTGAGATTGAAGTTAAAAACAAAAACGCTAACCAGGAAGTTGAAGTAAACGTTGAAGTGAAAACCTATGACAAAAACTTTGTTTTCACTGAAAGCACGGACAGTAAGGTTTCCAGGGGAAACATTTTGATCGGGCCTCGCGAGTCGCGGAAGCTAAGCTTTGAAGTAAGGCCTGCATCCGGCGCGCTCGCGGGAAAATACCGAGTAGATGTTGTCGCAAGGGAGAAATCCTATGCCGAAGGGGCTCAAGATTCTGTCACCGTTAAAGTCGTAAAAGATTGAGGTCACATAAAATCTGACAAACGAACTTGTTTCGCCAAATCATTTGTGAAAAGAGAGGTGATGTCTTCATCCAACCGGTCCACCCGCTGTTTAAGATACATCGACAAACCGTATTTCTCAACGATCCCGCGCGTAAGCTCCAAGTACTTTCTGATCGAGCCTTCAGTCACAGTTAGAAGGATTCTACCCCCGCATTTCGTGCATTTGCCGACTAAGGGGACTCGACGGTATCCGGCATTGCATTTAACGCACCTGAATTTCTGCCGGGTAAAAGCCCTCAGATTACCGTAAGTGTCGCGTAAGAAATGGGAGTTTATCACTATCTCGGCCACAGCCCGCTCATCTATTGCACGAATCTTCTCAGCCACCTCAAGCTGCGCGGAAACCTTCTCGCTCATAGTCTTGAGTTTGACATACTTTGACGTGTGGACTGGTCCATTGACGTTTCCAGTTGAGTGAGTGAACTTGAGATTCTTGTAGGGATTAGTGTCCAGCAAGTCCTTAACAATCATAATTTTACAGGAGTAGGGGCTATCCTTCTTCCATGTTTTCTCGTAGAACTCAGTCGAGTATTCACTAACAACCTCCATTTTATGGGCTTCGTCATCTATTTCAAGAGCATTCAAAATTGTGGAGACAACCAGTGGCGCGTCCATTTGACCTCCTCGTTTTTCAGGGAGATACTTTCTTGAGAAATTCAGTAAAACATCCATAAGAAGCATTATAGCGTCTTCGTCTCCGTCACAGTTCCGTCTTTTCGCGGCATGCCAGAAGGGGTGGGCATAACAGACTCTGGCGCTGGTAAAACCGATTATTCTACCGACTATTGCAGCGGAAGTGTGGGGGGCGAGGCCGGAGACTAGGTGTCCCAACAAGTCATCCCTTGTTACGACATTGTAAAAAGATTTTTTACCATAGAATCTCTCAAGGAGCTGGTCTACAAAGTTTGCCACCTGAATCAGATAAGTTGCCCCCGCATCAGGAATGATAATGTCTTGGGGTTTAAGCTCTACGACTTGATCGTCTGATTCCAGTGGACTTCCAAGATAGTCTTTTTCGTAACCCAGTTCACCTAATTTTTTTAGTGAAACTCCGATTTCAGCCGGCTTAAAGTGTGTGAGGGTCGCATCTGTCGCGTCGAATCTGATTGTACCGTCCTTGAAAACAAAAACCTTGTTTGAGGCCCTTAAAATCCCTTTAACAAGTGGTTCAGGGACTTTGTAAGCTGATATCATTCCTTGCACTCCTTTTACTGGAAGAGACTTTTTCGCGATATCAACGGCATTTTTCCACATTTGCTTTATCGGGATGTTTCGCGTTTCAAAGAAGCGGGTGTTTTTTTTGCAATTCGGGCAGACTTCAAGGTCGCCAACATACCTGCAGCTTGGACACGACTTGTTCAGATTTGATTCTGAACCGCATTTAGTGCAAACATTTGAAAAACCAAGTTGATTGCATGCAACACACTTGAATGCCGCCACTTCAACGGGTATGATATCGTTTTCAGCTGCATTGTTAATACTCCTATCCCGTCCGCCATATTTTCCAACGGGAAACAATACGTGAACTGCAGGTTGCATTCTCCTCTCCTTTGCTTTTTCGGGCCTGCCCATACGGCAGCCAATCCGGGTGCCTGCTTTCGCACGCAAAGGCAATGTTGAGGTTTTTTGAACGAGTTTGAAACCGTCGTCCTCATCCGACACATCCGTGGATTTAACAAGAAATTCAGAGTCGGATAAAGTGTTGTCGTGAGATATTAAACCAAGGCTTAAAGTCAAGGGTAAATATTCTGCGATTTCAATAACATTGCCTGAAACTTTGTGGGGAACACCAATGTGCTCTAAAACACGTTTCTCGTCTGACTTTAAGGATACCGTAAGCACGTCGGCGGAAATCTTACCTTGGATGAGTCCTTTCACAAGCTTTTTCAAGTCGCAAGTTGAGACGTCCTCCCAAAAATAGGTGTAGCGGGGATGAAGTGGGACCCCAGAAGTCTTTGAAATTGAAACAGCTTCGGAGGGGGTGGGAGTCTCGTAAAAATGTTTACCTGTCTTTTCATTAAGCTCGATCCGCCACCAGTCCTCATTGTATCCGGCGGGAAGTAGATTGGTGTTTGTCTGGAGGAAATCCCCTAAGGAAACCAAAATGTCTCCTAGAAAAAGAATCTCTTCGAGATTGTGCTTCACGTCCCGAGCTTCAACAACGCTTTCAACTCGAACGACGCTTCCGTCTTTAAGCTTCACTATAGGGCCTTCAATCTCATCACACTCAGTGATAATACACCCTTTACCGGGCTTTTCAATCTTGACTTGAGTGCCAGTCGCGATGAAGCCGTCCGTCAAGACCATGGTCGCAGGATGCATGCACTTTGCGGCAATACCGGAATCACGGCACCTACCATACCTAAGTCTGAAAGCGCCTTTAGCGGAAGGCGCTGCGAAAATCGGCCGTCCACCAACAACCTCGTCCATGAACTTTGCAGAAGGCTTAGCGAAAACATCCTCAACATCCTCTTGCGGCTTCTTCCCAAGCTTCGAAAGCCAATCCCACTCCACACCAAAAGCAGAAGACCGCTCGTCAAGTTTCTTCGCCTTCTGGGCGATTCCCTCAGCAATAACAAGACACATACCACCTCGAACCCTGTTCGACTCGACACGCGGAAGATCCCTGTGGATTGGAACCTCAACGTCCTCAGTGGGATCACCATCCACACAGACAGGATTATTGCGGACAATAATCCTTATCTCATCATCGGTGGGCAGGTACTGAAGCCTGGAAGCCCGCTCGTCATAAAGCTTAATCTCCTCGACATACCTTTCAATCTCGTCTTCAGTAGCTCGATAATTCTGAAGCCCTAATTTCGTCCGAATATAGTCTCCAACAAGAACAGCCATACCCTGCCCAGTACCCCCAGCACTTCTGATAGGACCTGCAAAATAGATTGAGAGGTAATGACTCCCATCAGGATTAACGTTTATTTTCGCATCAGAAATACCCTCAAGAGATGCTGCAACAACACCCTCAGTCAGGATGTCCAAGGCAGTCCTCAAAGCCTGGAGAATACGCTCCTGCTGGTCTTGCCCTCCACCAGCATCAAGGATATAGTCTACTATGTCCGTAATCCGATCCCTTCCGAATTCCCGAATCTTTAACGCAATTCCCGGAGGACCAACCCTACCTTCTACCCTATCGGCAATATCTCCGGCGGGAAGAGCCTCAACCTCTCCCGAAGGATCCAGGTTTTTCGCCCGGCACTCCCGGGCAAGAGAGTATGCTAAGTCAATGTCTTCCTTAAGCTTCTTAATATAAGCAATCGTTCCGGAATCGAGTTCAGCCACCGAAGTCAATTACAGTCACCTCCAAGTTTTCAAGATTAACAATTGGAACTCTTGCAGGGGTTGGGACGTGGCCGAGCTGCTCTTGGTATTTCGTCTTGGCCTGGAATGTGCCTGAATTTATGACCTTTACTCCACGGTATTGACTGTATCCGTTTGTGTGCACGTGACCGCAATGGAATATGTCGGGTATGGTCTTGATTGACATGTAGTCCACTTCCTCAGGGACGATCGCATCCCGTCCGTACATTGGTGCTAGATGCCTTCTTTTCAGATATTCTGTCATTGCATACTCTGGTGAAGAGTAAGTGCAACCCAATAGATTTCCAATCATCGTGTCTAAAGTCGTACCGTGATACATCAAAGTCTTTACCCCGTGAGTTGAAACGCGAACGGGATTCCCCGTGACATGAACGTTTGGAAGATCGAATAACGGCCCTCCAACATCTTTTGAAAGCATAGGCTGTGGCTCTGCTTTTCTTACTGCATCGTGGTTTCCCATAGCCAAAACAACTTCGATGTAATCAGGAACCTTAGATAAAAGCATTGCCAAAAACTCATACTGCTTGTAGATGTCGGGAATAACAAGCTCTTTCTCCTGGTTAGGGTAAATCCCAATCCCGTCGACAAGGTCTCCCGCCACAAGAATGTACTTGATTTTCTCTGAAATGTCTGATCTCTCCCCCTTGCCAGACAACCAGTCAAGAAACCTGCCAAACTCTCTTTCCAAAAACAAGTAACTTCCAATATGAAGATCAGACAACAAGGCCACGTGTACGGGCTCACTCGCGTAATTAGGCTTATTTATTGTGGGAACATCTGGTTGAACAATATCGCTTGCAATGAAAATATCGTTTGACATGCGACCTTCAATACCCACAACCTCATCCAAAAGAGTGTTATCGAAGATAAGCTTAAGCCGCCTATCACCAGAAGGTATTAAAACAGTAATCTCCCCTGTCGGATCCTCAACATCCAAAAAATGAAAACCACGTTTACTATCCCTCTTATTCGAAACCATGCAAATAATCCTTGACTTCTCCTTCGACTCACGACCCTTCCTCAAACCCTCAATCGTCGTGGATGAACGGTAGTGCATTCGCTCTTTTATGATGCGGGAAAGGTTTGAATATTTCATGTTGAAGTAGTCTATGAAGTCTTCTAAATCCCCGTCACAAGTGGATTTCCCTGAAACGTCGGATTCCTCACTGATTTCGAGTTGCGACTCGATTTCACGAGCGAAAATAGTTTTGGACTTTACTACAACAACACTTGATTCATTGGGGTCTGCGATTTCGGAAGCGGCAACAGAAAGCTCGTCTTCAGATTTTCGGAATCGGCTTAGAAAGTCGTCGGTTATGAGCCATACGCCTTCGGATTTGGCCTCGGAAATAAGGTCTTCAAGTATTATGCCTTCAGATACTATTTCATCGAAACAAACTGATGAGACGACTAAACCCTCCTCGGAAAGTCTCTTGGAAACCTCCTGCTTCTTATACTCCAAACGAAATCACCCATCAAAAGAAGCCCTCAATCAGGCCACGGTATAATATTTACGGAAGGAAATAAAAACTTGAGGGAAATTACTTTAACTGATCAGGCAATATAAAGTCTCCGAGTTCTTCTTGCACTTTTTCTAGCCGGTCTTTCTGTTCCTTGAGTACTTGATATAGCTTTTCCGGTGCATCTGGAACCTTCTCCTTGTAGATTACGATTATTCGGTCGATTTTCGCGACAAGCTCTGGAACACGGATTGTAAACTGCACCTCATATTCTTCTTTAGAGTAGTCTCTTCCGACTACTTCTTTGAATAATACCTTCAAATCCTCGTACAGAGGGATGAATCCTGTAGGAGTCTTTATTGCGTCTACTTCACCGCGGACTCTTTTTTCCATCCACTTAATCCACACCCTCTTATCCTGCATTCCGTTCAAGTATTTACCGTCCTCACCCTTCAAAAAGTAGTTTGACCCAAAGATCATGGGTGGTTCATTCGCTTTTCCACCGAGGTCAAGGTTGTCTTGAATGTAGCGGCCAATAGGGATTGAAAGGAAGTCTAGGTTAGACATCGGATTGAACTTTCTGACACCCTCCTGGCCCAAGGTCGCGGCAGTCGTCTCGCTCTCGAGGGTAGCACCTTTAGTGATTACACCGTGCACCCAATCGAAAGCCTGCTCTACTGGGACTGAAGTGTCGGAATCCCTGCCCCCGTAGATTATGCCCGCTAATTTGACACCGTTAGGTTCATCGAGCATTTCATCTGCGTTTTCAAGGGAGGGTATTGCTACTGTATAACGTGCGTTTTTATGGGAGATTGATACTTCCTTGTCGTCTGGGCCTTTTTTGCCTTGCGTCCACTCTCCAGCGTGGTTTACACCCGAAACGGGGAGTTTCCGGCCGTCTCCGGTCCAGCGGGGTGTTCCGTCCTCGTCCAAGACATTGGAAAAGATGACTTCGTTGGGGGAAGTGAGAGTCTTGTAGATTATTGGGTCACCCTTCTCGTTTACGTCGCCGATTATGCCAAACATCCCTTGCTCGACATTAACAGCACGGAACACTCCGTCGATGACCCTAAAATAAGCGATGTCGTCGCCCACGATAGTCTCCCCGGGAATCATCGCAGTAGACGTTTTACCGCACATGCTGGGATAAGCGCCCGCAAAATACGTAACCCTTGCTTCAGGCCCGTGCACTCCCATGATGAACATGTGCTCGCAAAGCCAACCCTCCTTTGAAGCCCTTTGAATCGCCAGTCGCATTGCGAGTTTTTTCGGGCCGATAGTGTTTCCACCATACTGAGTGTTGGTAGAGTAAACTGTGTTGGAAGCAAGGTCTATGTAAACTCTA
>JBDRAY010000089.1:0-7061 GCA_043823295.1 Methanobacteriota archaeon
ACAAAGGATGTTGCTAAGGGATTGAAAGGAAAAACGCTCGTAGTTTATGAGACGACTCTTCCCGTCGGAGACACCCGTGGAAGGATTGCACCGATTCTTGAGGCATCGAAGCTTAAGGCGGGAGATGGTTTTTATCTCGCATTCAGCCCTGAGAGAGTTTCTTCGGGGAGGATCTTCAAGGATTTAAAGGAGATTCCCAAGATCGTTGGCGGCGTAAATGAAAAGTCAACTGGAAAGGCGGTTGAGTTCTATGAAAAAGTCCTCGACTGCGAGGTTATTCCAGTAAGCGATTGCGAGACTGCCGAGGCTGTCAAACTCTTCGGGATGACTTACAGGGACGTTAACATTGCGCTTGCAAACGAGTTCGCGAAGTTCGCGCAAGCAAGGGGGATTGACGCACTCGACGCGATAAACGCATCCAACACGAACCCGTACTCCCACATCCTTACGCCCGGAGTTGGAGTCGGCGGACACTGCGCTCCAGTCTACCCTTACTTTCTTTTAAAGAAGGCGAAAGATTATGGCGTTGACCTGATACTTCCAAAAGATGCCCGCAAGATAAACGACAGGATGCCCGGATACGCCGTGGGCTTGCTTGAAAAGGAGCTTGGTGGATTGTCTGGCAGGAGAATCCTTGTGTTAGGCCTCGCCTATCGCGGGGGTGTTAAGGAAGTGCAATTCAGCCCCTCAATCGACGTTTCTGCCAGATTGAATGAGAATAAATCAAGGGTCTTCATACACGACCCTTTGTTCGATGCAGAAGAACTTCGAGGGTATGGCGAGCCCGTCGAGTTGAATGATCTCCCTAAGCTTGACGGCGTGATACTCGTGACAGCTCACAAGGAGTATGAAAAACTAGACCTTGAAAAGCTTAAGTCGGTTGGAGTCAAGGTTTTTGTTGACGGTAGGAATTTTCTGGACAAGAAGAAATTCGACGAGTTAGGAATATTATACAGGGGTGTGGGAAGATTTTAAGGGGCATACTCCACAATCTTCTGGCAGACGTACTTTATCTCATCACTTGTAAGTTCAGGAAACAGTGGAAGAGAGAGTATGCTGTCTGCAAGTTTCTCAGTCACCGGGAAATCACCTTTCGAATAGCCTAAACTTGAATAACAAGGCTGCAAATGCAAGGGAATGGGATAGTGGATTCCGGTCGAAACATCTTTCTCTCTGAGGTTTTTAAGGAGTGCGTCCCGATTTTCGGTTTTTATCACATAAAGGTGGTAGACGTGCCGCGCGAAATCGGCTTCGAATGGCGTCTCAACTTTGGAATCCTCAAGAAGATTAGTGTATTCCTTCGCATTATTCCTTCGCGCCTCAGTCCAATTTTCAATATGCTTTAGCTTGACCTTGAGTACCGCGGCCTGAAGGGCGTCAAGCCTCTCATTGAATCCGACCATGTCATGCTCATATTTATTGATGCGGCCATGATCTCGGAGCATGCGAATTTTTTCCGCGATAGATTCGTCGCCTGTAGTTACTGCTCCAGCGTCTCCGTATGCGCCCAGGTTTTTTCCAGGGTAGAAGCTGAAGCAGGTCGTCGAAAAAGAGCCAATCCTCTTTTTCTTGTATTCCGCCCCGTGCGCTTGGGCTGCGTCCTCTATAATGGTAAGATTCTTGTCCAAGGCGATGTCTGCAATAGGATCCAAGTCTGCTGGCTGCCCGTACAAGTGTACTGGGAGTATGACCTTGGTCTTTTTTGTTAGAGCTCCCGCAATTTTTTCGGTGTCAATGTTGGCGGTTTTCCCGTCAACGTCAACGAAAACAGGCTTCGCCCCCACATTTACTATGGCCTCTGCCGTCGCGGTGAAAGTGTTAGGGACGGTTATTACTTCATCACCCGGCCCTATCTCGTAGGCAGCCAATGCCAGCTGCAATGCCGAAGTCCCGGAACTTACTCCAACAGCGAATTTTGTCTTGCAATATGAAGCGAAATCTTCTTCAAATGTTGTTACTTCTTCCCCCCCGATGAAGCTTGTGTTGTCTAGGATGCGTTGAATCGCGTCGTCTATTTCCGGTTTGATTGAAGCGTACTGCCTTTTAAGATCGACGAATGGGACGTTCATTTTATTATTTGTAAGGTTTGTCTATGTAGTCGAACTTGCAGTTTATCTCGGAAATGTCTTTTACTATTCGCCCCGGGTTTCCAACAACCACCTTATTGTCTGGAACATCCCGCGTGACTACGGTTCCCGCCCCTATAAGACAGTTTTCACCCACTACTACTCCAGGAAGTATTGTTGAGTTAGCTCCGACTTTAGCACCCGTCTTAATCGTCGGGCCCTTAATGCATTTTTTAACTTCAGGACATATGGGGTGCAGTGCATTAGTGAGAACCGAGTTCGGACCTATCCAACAGCCTTCTTCCAAAGTCGAGTACTCTGGGATGAAGACGTTAGAATGGATTCTGACGTTATCCCCAATGCTAACCTCAAAGGCGACGTCAGAGCTTGAGCCGATGCTCACGTTGTCGCCAATCACGTTGTTCTCCCGGATTAGTGTGTGATGGCCCGTCTGGAAATTCTTTCCGATCTTATTCCCACAGTAGATCACTGTATGAGATCGGATGACGGCATTTTCGCCGATAACGGTCCCCGAAGACTTACTAGATTTGAAGGGCGTAACACCTAAAACCACATACTCCCCAATCTTGGCGTTAACACCCAATTTCACGTTCGGATAGATTTTGTATCCCATTTCATATGAATTAAACTATGATGTTATTTAAGTTCAAATGTTAATTTTTTTTACGTGTCTGCGAAGGTTGATGAGATAAGTAGGGGTGGTGATTTGATTGCGATTGTGATTCCAACAGATTATTCTGCCGAGGATACTCGTTTTTTCACTCCCCCCGATTTTTCACAGCAACTGGCCTTTATTCGAAAGAAGGCAGGTACAGGTATTAAGGAGCACACTCACAAACCCAACGAGAGGATAGTCACGTTTACCCAAGAGGTCTTAGTCGTGCGGAAGGGGAGGGTCAAGGTCAATTTGTTCGATAAGGACAAGGTTTTTATTTGTGACAGGATCCTTACTGAAGGAGACGTTATCCTGCTTGTTTCGGGCGGCCATGGATTCGAATTCCTGGAGGATACGGAGCTTATTGAAGTGAAGCAGGGACCTTACTCGGGAGATGATGATAAGGAAAGGTTTGAGGGGTGTCTATTAGATGATACCGGTGAATGAGCCTTTGTTTTGCGGTAACGAGAAGAAGTATCTGATGGAATGTATTGACTCAGGTTGGATTTCATCAGAGGGACCGTTTGTTTGCCGATTTGAGGAAGGATTCAGCTCATATATCGGTTGCGGGCATGGTGTCGCCGTTTGTAATGGGACTGCAGCCCTGGAGGTGGCGCTTGCGGCCGTCGGGGTGGGTGAGGGTGATGAGGTCATCATGCCCTCATTTACGATCATTTCATGCGCTCTGGCAGCGCTGCGGTTGGGGGCGAAGCCGGTTCTTGTTGATTGCGAACCTGATACTTGGTGCATGGACGCATCCCAGGTTGAAGACAAGATTACCGACAAAACCAAAGTTGTCATGCCCGTTCACATGTACGGCCACCCGGTCGACATGGACCCTCTACTCAAGATTGCAAAAGACCACGACCTGAAGATTGTGGAGGATGCAGCGGAAGTCCACGGGGCGAGTACAAGGGCAGAAAATGCGGTTCACTTGGTGACGCAGCGGCATTCAGCTTTTACGCCAACAAGATAATAACGACCGGGGAAGGCGGGATGGTCGTGACAAGCGATGAAAAAGCGGCGGAAAAAGCGCGGTCGTATCGCAACCTGTGCTTTCAGCCCGGCAGGCGATTTTACCACACCCAACTAGGATACAACTTCCGCATGACCAACCTTCAAGCCGCAGTAGGCTTGGCACAGCTCGAATGCATCGATGATTTTCTCGAGATAAAGAGGAGTAATGCAGTAAAGTATACGAAAAGACTGGGAAAGATTCCAGGGCTTAAAACGCCCATGGAAAAGAAGTGGGCTAAGAACGTATACTGGATGTACGCAGTTGAATTGAGCGAAGAACTAGGAATTTCAGCCGACGAAGTCATGAAGCTTTTGAAAGAAAAGGGTGTTGATACGCGTCCGTTCTTCTTGGGGCTTCATGAACAACCAGCACTCAAAGAGAGGGGTTTGTTCGAGGGAGAAAGCTATCCTGTTACGGAGCGCATTTCGCGGAAGGGCTTCTACCTTCCGAGCGGGCTTAAGCTCACTGAAGAACAGTTAAACAATGTGTGCAGTGCCCTTGAGTCTGTTTTGAAATAGTTTTTATTTTGAATCCCTCCAATGGTTATCTATGTCTGTTCTGGTTACCGGTGGTGCGGGCTTTATCGGAAGCCACGTCTGCGAGAGGCTTATGAGCGAGGGTTGCGACGTCGTATGCGTTGACGATCTAAACGATTTTTACAGCCCTGAAACAAAAAAGAAAAATCTTAAGGCTATTGAAGGGGAAAACTTCACTTTCATAAAGGCAGACATCAGGGATTATGGGGCTTTGGAGGAAGCCTTCAAAGGTGTTGAATCGGTGATTCATCTCGCCGCGCGCGCAGGCATCAGGCCTTCAATCGAAAACCCCCTGTTATATGAGGATGTGAACGTTAAGGGAACGGCGAATCTGCTTGAACTATGCCGGGAAAATGAGGTGGATTGCCTCGTGTTCGGCTCCTCCTCAAGCGTTTACGGAGTAAACAAAAAGATTCCATTCAGTGAAGACGACGGGCTTTCAGGCCCGATATCCCCGTATGCTGCGACAAAAATCGCTGGCGAAGCACTATGCCACGCGTACCATCACTTATACGGGATTAAAACCTCGGTTCTGCGGCTGTTTACGGTATACGGCCCGCGTGGACGACCGGACATGGCTGTCTACAAGTTCACGAAACTGATTGACGAGGGAAAGCCCATACAAGTCTATGGTGGCGGAACATCCAAGCGGGACTACACGTACGTATCCGACATCGTAGAAGGCGTAGTCAGCGCCTGGAAGAAGAAATTCGATTACGAGATACTCAACCTCGGAGACTCGAACACCGTGGAATTGAATCGACTGATATCTCTGATCGAGAAGGCTCTGGAGAAAACCGCAAAAAAAAGACACCTGCCCGAGCAGCCTGGAGACGTCCCAGTAACCTTTGCAGACACTTCGAAGTCGAGGAGAAAACTGGGTTACAAACCAAAGGTCCTAATAGAGGAAGGTATTCCCAGATTCGTCGAGTGGTACAAGTCACTCTGAAACTGGGATTTCAGCACCAACTTTTGCGGATTTCAGGCAGAGCTCGCAGATTCTTGTCGTAAGGTATTCTTCCGAGTCGATTTCCGGCTTCCTCCCGTCCCGAACGCACTCGACAAAATACTTCAACTCCTCCTTCAAAGGCTCGTTTTTCGGGAACTCTTCGATAACCTCCTTTTCCGCCGAAACCTCGTCATAGGTTACGCGAATTGGATACCTTACGATCATCTGCTCTAGAAAATCGACGTAAATCTTCTCTTTCGCGGCGATAATCCACATGTCCCGTTTTTTCAATGGGTGGAACCATCCTACTTCAAGGTTTGCGATAAGATTTCCGTAATCAAGAAGAATCAAGGCTGAATCCTCACGATCTTCAGAAAGATAATTATGTTTCTTGCAGAAAACACTTTCAGGAGGACGCTCTAGGATAAAGCTTAAGATATCAATCAAATGCACTCCAAAGTTGAATATTACTCCCGAGTCTTTTCGAGGAGGTTTAGTCGAGTGCACGTATCTGGCTGTGATGTAGTGTATGTCACCTGCGTTTTCAAGGAGCTCCTTTAATTTAAGGGTGGCTGCGTTAAAACGGAAGAGGTAACCCGCCATAAGCACTAGGCCTTTATGTTTGGCAAGCTCAACTAACTCCTCAGTCTCCCCGGAATTCATTGTAATCGGTTTTTCAACGAACACGTGCTTACCCGCTTCAAGACACGTCTTCACAACCTCAAAGTGCAGATCAGTCGGAACTACAACAGATACTGCATCAACTTTACCAAGCATTTGCTTGTAGTCTGAATAGAATTTCACTCCAAACTCGTCTGCAAGTTTCTTGCAGTCAGGATTAATGTCGGCAAGACCCGCGAGATTGCACTCAAGCTCGGAATACACTCGCAAATGGTTTTTCCCCCATCGTCCCCCACCAATCACACCAACCCTGACAGTCATCGTACACCAGCTTATATTTTATGTCAATTTAAGTATTATAGGTTAGTATGGTTTTACTCTCCCTTAAAATCCGGATGGTATTGATTTTCGCTGTTGCATTCACTTCGACATTTATCTTAACTTCCTCATTTATCAGGGGGGCAACCAAAAAAAAGTTTTTCGTCGAAGACAAATACAAGAAAGGAAGGCCTAAAATCCCGACTATGGGGGGGCTTGCCATACTTGGAGGAGTCATGGTATCCCTTGTGATCACTCAACTACTCTACAATCTTATACCGCCATACATAAACCTGACACCTTATTTCGTCTACTATTTTATTGTTCTAGTTTTTGGATTATACGGCCTCACAGACGACCTTTTCGCCTTTAAAAAACGCTACGACAAGATCCTCATACTCTTCTTCCTAGCCCTACCCATCGCAATCCTGACGAAAGACACGAACCTGAATCTCATCATAACACACGTCGAGTTGGGAGTTTTGTATGCGTTTCTATTCGCGCCCATATACGTGATGGTCGTAGCAAACCTCATAAACGTGCACGCAGGATTCAACGGACTATCAGGCGGACTCTCCATGATACTTTTAATTACAGCAGCCATCGGATCCTATTTACAGGATGGATTAACTTACATACCGCTTATTATACCTGTCATCGGCTCGCTAGCAGCATTCATGTATTACAACGAATACCCCTCCCGCGTCCTCCTCGGAAACATCGGCACCTACCTGCTCGGCGGCGCCCTCGGAGGATTTCTAATCCTTAGCAACCAAGAATTATTCGGAGTCATAATCCTCACACCACACATCATAAACTTCATAATAGACACGTGGACCCTTAAGATAAGGAAAATACCACTTGAAAAATTCGGGGC
>JBDRAY010000090.1:0-14026 GCA_043823295.1 Methanobacteriota archaeon
GTATCCTCAGGGTCAAACCTAAGTCCCTTAGCATAGTGGGCATAGGATGCCTGGTCTAGCGTATCTGCATCCTCTGGGAGTATGAGCAGGCTTCTGCGCGGTATATTGAAAAACCAGGGTTCACCCGGCGGCGGCTCCCAAGGAAGCGGTGTCGTAACCCCTTCAATAAACTCTGAAGCTGTTATGGCAGTCTCGATTTTTCTCCAGTCTCCGTCAGGGACGCGGGCAGCAGTATTCGCGTCGTAGTAGACTTGGGCATTTCTCACACCAGCAGCGTCTTCTACAGTAACGGTCTCAAGGTTTATATCAGCAAGCTCGGGGGAAATCTCTGTAAGCTGCTTTATAACTTTTCTCTCCGCCCTCTTCCCGTGTTGTTTTAACATGGCTTATTCAACTTCCCTCATCTTCCACCTTCACGATCAAGTCTTCTATTTTCTTTTCGACTTGCTTGTTGTTTTCAAGCTTATCTGACTTCCTGTATTGTTCGAGGGCTTCCTCCAGGTCTCCCTTGTTTTCAAGCACCATCGCGCAGATTCGGTATGTTACCGGGTCGTCTGGGGAAAGCTCTCTGGCTTTAGCCAGGTTTTCCTCGGCTTCCTTAAATTTCTTTTTCTGAGATAGTGTGAGAGCGAGCCCGCAAAAGCTTTTGCTGTCTTGTGGATTCAATTTCACAGCTTTTCTAAAGTATTTCACAGCCTTGTCGAGCTTTCCGTAGCGCCCGTAAATCCGGGCGAGTCCGTAGGTGGCCTCGGAATGCTTGGGATTGATTTTGATGGCCTTTCTATAGTATTCTATCGCTTTTTTACGGTCGCCATCCTCCTTTATGACCGCGAGCCTGAAGAATGCGTCGGCGCTTTCGCCGCCGTCGTGTATCGCCATCTCATAATACTCTCCCGCAGCCTTCTCTTCACCCCTCTCGAACAAGATGTCAGCACGCTCAAGCGCCTTCTTCGCTGAAATCGCAAGCTCGTTACTATTTTCCGTCACCTTCCGACCACCACCATAAACTCACGGAATTTCCCGAAGACAGGGCGTTCGGGAAGCGTCCTGTGCTCGACAACGTTGTAGTCGGAAAGAAGGTCTTCAAGCCAGTCTTCTCTCGTGTATGCGAAGGCTTCAATTTTATGGCCGATATGCCTTACTTGCTCTTTCGTAAACAATGGCATCTGCGCGAAGACTACTGGCGCGACTTCAAGTTGAGCGTCCAATAGCTTTCCGATTTTGTCTTTCGGGAAGTGTTCGAGGACTCCGCCCGAGCTTACCGCGTCATAGGAATCCTTCCCGAAGACGTCGACTATCTCGAAGAAGTCCACAACCCGAAAGTTTATGTCGTTCCCGAATTTTTCCGCATTCTCGCGTGCGGCTTCCAGCACCCGCTCGTCCCGGTCGAAGCCCGTCACCTTGAAGTGGTGTGAGAGCGGAATCGCAGTGTAACCCGGTCCACAGGCTGCCTCCAGAATGCTCGCCCCCTTTTCAATGTATTTCATATAGATTGGGAGATCTTCTTCCACAGCTTCCCTAGCTATTTTAAAAGACTCGTCGGTCAGATACAGCTTCCCGTCCTCCCTGAATCTCTCGTACCAGTCACCCTTCACTATTCCCCCTCCATCTGCCTCTCAAACTCTATCGCAAGTGCTGTGAACCATTCCACGCCGTGCTCTGGTGTGACACTCATTCCAACGTAGTCTGGTATCGTCTCTATTGTCCCTCCCTGCCGGGCCCGTTGCCTGGCTTCTGAAGCCTGCACCCACAGGGGGGCTACACCTTCTTCGATGGGTTCCCCCTCCTCGTCGAATTCACGTTCTTTTTCCACCTCTATTTTCGTGTCCTTGCCAATCCTCCAGTCCGCGACCTGGAAGTCTCGCAGCATTTTTTTCGCTGCCTCAGGGTCGTTTGCGAGCATGTCGTTTATCTCCCGCTTAAGGAGCTTTCTCGCGCGCCGCAGGTCGCAGACTCTCCCAGTCTCTCTCGCACGCGATATTGCAGAGGTTAAGGGAGTGGCCCCCCGATACATCATGTCATCCAGTCTCGAACCCCACACATATTCAAGCAGCTCTTTGCCTTGAGCGTGAGGAAGCTTCACTCCGAAGAAGCCGGCGACGCTGCCAACCGCCTCAAGCTGCAGTTCGGATTCTACAGCTTCTCCAATAGAGTACTCTAGGAACTCCTGGTTTTGAGTCTTGCCTGCTGTTGAATGCCTTATCTCTTCAAGTGCTTGTTTCAAAGCCTGCCCTGGATTTTCGTGTGGCGGAGGGTACCGGAAGGTCCCGTCTGGCATATTAGATGTCCTCTGCAATCCTCCTGCAGGCACGATATCCACCCAGTCTCGGCATAAATCTCCGGGCTTTATGATGCGAACGTCAGCGGACTCGGAGAGGGAGACCGCTGCTTTCGCCGCGAGCCCGATTTTCGAGTGCGAGAGGGCTAACCCTGCCGCCTGGCCCAACACCTCCCTCCTCGACTGCATGTACCCGTCTATCGCACTCCATGCTGAATGCACAATCCTTTGGTTGCTCGAGCGCGAAGCCTCCGGAATCTGTTCAATGCTTTCCGCTTCACTTCCAAGAGCAATCATCCTCCGCGACGCCGTGGTAAGGCTTGGAAGCCAGCGTCCCTCCTCCTTGACAAGTCTTATCCCCGTGTACGTCCAAGCAGCCAGTCGTGGGGCAAGCCTATCTTCCGGAATCTCTACCTGCCTGTCGGATTCGATAAACCCGTAAATCGCCTGCACGACAGCCGGGTCCTCGGCCTCCAATCTATGGAATTTTTTTATCGTCATATCCTATCGGGTCTTCCACCCCCGCCTCCTTAAATCCTTTTTTTCGAAGTGTACAGCTGTCGCACGTTCCGCAGGCTAGCTCGCCGCCGCGGTAGCAGCTCCAAGTGTGTTCGAAGGGGACGCCAAGTTTAACTCCGATCTCGATGATATCTTTCTTCGAAAGATTGATAAGCGGCGTCTCGATCTTTACGGGATTTCCTTCCACGGCGCGCTTTGTCGCAAGATTTGCCATTTCTTGGAATGCTTGGATGTATTCGGGCCGGCAATCGGGGTAGCCGGAGTAGTCGACGCTGTTCACTCCAATGTATACGGCGTCGGCTTCGACTACTTCAGCCCAGGCAAGGCAGTATGCGAGCATGATAGTGTTGCGGGCGGGGACGTATGTAGGCGGGATGCCTTCGCCTCCCGCGTCGGGAACGTCGATCATCTCGTCGGTCAATGCGGAACCCCCCAGTGCACGCAAATCGATAGTGATTATTTTATGTTCAGCCGCGCCCACAGCCTCTGCGATCTTTTTCGCGCACGCAAGCTCCCGGATGTGCCGCTGGCCGTAGTCGAAGGTTAGGGCATAAATCGTGTAACCCACATCCTTTGCGATGAACGCTGTCACCGCACTATCCAAGCCGCCGGAAATAAGACACACAGCTTTTTTCACTTCAGTAGACTCCATTTTACAGTTTCGTGCAGAACCAGGAATCTGCGACATGGCCTCTCTTATCGTAGGCTAGTGAACCCTGGTAATCAAGATGGTATCCAAGGTCGTGGGCTGTCCTCTCAACAAAATCACGGTTGTGTTCTTGCATAAAAACGTCACATAATGCTATGCAACCTTTGTTTTGAGTGATTTCACAAGCTTTTTCCAAGTAACCTCCAGGATTGCGTTCGAAGGGGCTGTTGATAATGTCTCCGAAAACCACAAGGTCAGCACCATCAGGTATTTTCACTCTGGGAAAGTCGACAGCCCTAAGATCCATTTCCCCTTCTACATCCGGGAACTCTCGTTCGAGCATTTTCCTGTACTCCCCTATAAGGGGTTCGTAGGTGTCGATTAAAATCAGGTTTGCATCCCTTCTCAAGACCTCTTTGGCTACCTCACCATCCTCTGTCGTTCCCACAAGCACTACTGTATTGCCTTCCTGGATTCCGAAATATTGTAAAAATTCACGGGCTCGGACTTGGTTTTCGTTTTCTTCATCGGGTTCAAGGTCATCTCCTCCCCTCTGTTTGAATGCTACCATCTAATCACCTCCTCATTTACTTTTTTCCACCCATTTGCGGTCGCCTTCCCACAGGCGGATTTTACAGACGTTCAGTTTTCCTTCAAGCTGCTTCCAAACCCATTCCGTAATTATTTCAGCCGTGGGATTTTCGACCACGTTATTTAAGTTCTCATGGTCGAGCTTGGAAAGTACTTGCTCGTCCACTATATTTTTCAGTTTATTAAAGTCCAAGACCATTCCGTCCCCGCCTACCTCGTCTTCCACTTCCACGTCAAGCCTGTAAGTGTGGCCGTGGGGATTCTCACACTTGCCTTTGTAGTCTGGCAAAAAGTGTGCTGAGTCGAAATGGAATGTTCTACCAACCCTCATTTTTATCACCCTCAAATTTATTTCTTCCGTGGCGACTGTCGATTTCGTCGAGAGAGTCTAAAAGCTTCCTGCAGGCCGTTCGAATGGCGTCCGAAAGGTTTACGAATTTCTTGTCGCCGCCGACGTGAACCCTCAAGTCATCCAAAATCTCCTGGGGCATCTCAACGCAAATCTTAGGCATATATTCCACCAGTATTCTACAGGTAATACTATGAGAATATAGATATTTAAATCACTTTTATTATCCTAATTCATAATATTTTTCCGAGGGTGATGATGGTAAACTGGAGGGATTTTGTTCTCGAGAAAATTGGGACTGAAAAACAGGGGGTGACCAAGCAGGCTTTATTAAACATTGCGAGGAAGGGCGGTAAGGTTGAGAAGAAGACTGTTAACGCTTTCATCGACTCTCTTGTGGAATGGGAAGTAGTCGAGGAATACAAGTCTAAGAGCCAGAGGAAATACCGCCTGAAAAAACCCGATGCCAAACGCAAGTCCGGGGAGAAACCCATAATCGTTTTCGGAAGCCAAATCCCAACCGCTAGAATCAGAAATGCTGCTAAAGACGCGTTAAACTGTAAGACCATCTCAACCGACGACATATTCGTCAAAGACTACCTCCAGGAAGACGAGGAAAACCTGATGATCAAAATCGCAATACTAGACCACATAGAAGAAGAACTCAAAGCAATCCACCATGAATTCAAAATCACCCGGAAAAACAAGTTGACAATAGTAATCGACTAATTTTTATTCTCAAAAAGCCCATAATTAATCGAGAGAGTGGACTCGCACACAACATAATTTAACTACTCTCGCAGGACCCGAGGGAGCCTATCGGTGAACACGGGATCCAATGGCGGGTAAATAATTAACGCGATGCAGTACCACTCTCTCACAACCCTTTTCTAAAGTATGATCAAATGAGCCACGTGCGCTCCCTTCGGTCGCTTAGTGGCTCTTCACTCTTCTTCGTCGGGCGAGACGTTCCGGTCGATGAGTCCTTTCCTTCCGACGAGTGCGTGCCGCAAATTCAGTATTCCGAACGAGTATTCAAAGGGCTCCTGGTCTTCAAGGACTATGGGAATATTCTTTATGTCTGGCACGTCTACCAAAACCTTGGCAAGCTCGTACAAGCTTATCTCCCCGAAGCCGGGGAGAAGATGCGCGTCCTGGCCCTTGAAAGTGTCTACCATATGGATTAATCCAATATGGTCTTGAATGGATTTGATGGTCTCGAACAGATCTCCCAAATCCTTCCTCCACATATAGTAGTGGGCCGTGTCAAAGCAAAAATATGCTCCCGGCACTTCTTTCACGAACTTTAAAAGATCGTCCCTCGTCCTCAAATACATGCCTTCCTCAGGCCTATTCTCAAAACACGGTTTTATGTCAGCCTGCTGGCACAAACTCACAAGCTCCTTGGAATGCTCAATCATCTCGACCCTCTTCTCCAAAGTGCTCGTATGGAAGACAACTCTGTCACCATTCACCTGCCTTGCGAAATCGATGGAGCGTATGAACATCTCCCTCCCCTCGTCGGTGCCGAGGTCTGCCCAACTCCCCTCGTTGGGGAAGGGCGCGTGCACTGAAAAATCAGCTCCGAAATAGTTTTGAAGCGTTAACAGTTCTTTCAAGTCGTCTTGAGAGACTTTCGGATACATCGGGGAGATGTGCACGTGGTCGGAGTATCTCAGGCACATTTTGACTGCGGACACGACGTCCAAGTCCGGGAACGATGAAGTTGCAAGTCCAATCCTCATTTTGTTTTCACCTCATGTTTTCAAGTCTGCTGATTCCTTCCAGGGCTGTAAGAGTCGTAGTCTTTAAGGTGCTACCCACTTTGATTATCCTCTCTAATATTGGGTATTTTTTCAAGCCTAAAGTATTCCTTGAACTTCTGGGTCGTGGACAACAGCTTTGTCCGCCCGTGTTTTCGAGCGGAAACAAGCTCCATGTCACTGAGCTTTTTAATGTAGTAGTAGGCGCGCGTCCCCCTGGACTTTACGAGGCTGGTCTGTGTGACCGGCTCGCCGTGGGCTATGACTGCGAGAGTCTTGAGCATTGCCTGGCTCATCTCAGTTTGAGGTGCCATGAACATTACTTCATCTTCGACTTCCGGACGGAGGTGCATTAATGCTTGTTTAGAGTCGAAAGTAACTGTTATTGCGGAATCTCGCTGCGAGTATTCATTGGAAATCTGTTCTATTCTTCCTTGAATTTCTTCCTTGCTTGAACCGGCCACCTCAGCAAGCTCAGAATATTTGACTTGTCTCCCGGCGATGAAAAGTGCGGCTTCAATGAGTGTTTTTGTGTCGGACATGGTATGAGATATTGTTTGAAAGCTTTAATATATCCCCGTTTGATTTAATTAGTATACTATGAAGAAATTGAGGCGAGTCGTAATTAAGGTCGGCACTTCATCTGTCACGGAGCAAGAGTTGAAGCTTTCCAAGAAAAAGATCCGCCACATAGTGGATGAAGCAGTAAGCCTTCGGGGTATGGGTGTGGAAGTCTTGCTCGTCTCTTCCGGGGCGATTGCAGCCGGAGTGGGAGAGCTTGGGTTAAAAATCAAGCCCCGCGACTTGAAGATTTTGCAGGCGACGGCTGCTGTAGGTCAAAACGAGCTTATGAAGGCTTATGGGAAGGCTTTCGCCAGATTCGGGATTAAGGTCGCTCAAGTGCTTTTGACTAGGGAGGACTTTACAAACCGGAAGAGCTACTTGAACATTAAAAACACGTTGACCTCGCTTCTAAAGCTTGGTGTTGTCCCGATCATAAACGAGAATGATAGCGTCTCCGTCGAGGAGATAATTTCAGGAGACAATGATAATCTGGCGGCTATTGTCGCAGTCAACCTTTCCGCGGACGCGCTAGTCCAGGTTTCCGACACCGGCTTTAGGATGAACCGCGGGGACAAGCAGGTTGTTCCAATCATACCCCAGATAACTGAGGAAATCCGAAAGGCTGCGGGCGGCGGAAGCTCGCGCGGCCGGGGAGGAATGGCCTCAAAGATCGCGTCCGCTGAAAAAACAATGAATGCGGACGTGGACATGTTCATCGTAGGTTCCAAGAAGAAGGGGGCGATAAAAAAAGTTTTAACCGACACGTCCAACAAAAACTTAATAGCTTATAATTCAACGCTCTTCCCATCCCAAGGGAAACTCACAGACCGCGAGCACTGGCTCCTATTCAGTTCTAAGCCGTCGGGAAGTGTTTTTGTGGATTCAGGCGCCAAGAAGGCTTTGAAAAACGGGGGAAGCCTCCTTCCGTCCGGGATAACCAATGTGTCTGGTTCATTCAAAGTAGGTGATGTAGTGACAATACTCGACGATAATGGAATGGAGTTTTCGCGAGGCATTGTAAATCACTCGAAAGACGACGTGAAAAAGATCATGGGAAAACACACCAGAGAAATAGAGAAAATCTTAGGTCGCAAATGCAAGTGCGAAGTAGTATACCGCGGCAATATGGTGTTCGTTTGAAATTTTTCAATTCTTAAATCCTATAAAATCTTTTCGACTGTGGGATTCAACATTAAGGCTGTGTGAAATCATAAGTGTAATTAAAAAAGAGAAGAATTGAGGAGATGGGGTATCTACTCTATGGGGCCTCTAAGAACACCATACTCTCGGTGGGGTGCGGTGTCTCCAGCGGCATACACTGTATACTGTATATACATGCGGACGTTATAAGGGTCACCTATGGCTCCTTGGACATAGCACTGCTCTCCAATGATCTTGAAGTTTTCACCAATCCTGATAGTCATTTGGGGTGCTGTGAAAACACAGTCTCCATAAACATGCGTAACGTTTATCACTCCGCCTCCTCCATTTGTGAAAGTACCGCTAAAGTTTCCGTCTTCAGTGACTGAGATGAGAGATAATTGTGGTTTAATTCTTGGAAACCCCGTGGTGGTAGTTGACGTAGCCGCACCAACATTGAATATACCCATCTGCCACATTGCGATTCCAACTAGCATCACTACTAATATGGCCCAACTGTAGGTCATAAGGTACTCCATAGCACCCTGACCGCGGTTTAATGTTTTCATGGCAGATAAAAAAATAAAAAAGAGTAGTTTTTAAAACTACTCTATTGGACCTCTAACAGTGCCGAAGTCTCTGTGGGTTACTGTGGAACCGGCAAGACTTACGTTGTAGTCCAGAATAATCGTCACTTCGAACGGGTCTCCGATGCCGCCGCCAGTGCCTCCCATTTGGGGGCACTCACCGTTAACTTCGAAGTTGTCTCCCACACTAATTGCACCATCTGGGGCTGTTAGATAATCTCCTGAGCAGTTTATGTGGTTGAACTTTATTGGACCTCCTGCTCCGTTGGTAAAGGCTCCCTTCATGTGTCCGCTCGAGTTCACTGTTACTAATGCCAGCTGGACTTTAACTCTCGGGAAACCCGTAGAGGTCGTGGATGTTACTCCTCCCAAGTTAAATATTCCAAGCTGCCACATGACGATTCCCACTACCATTACGACGAGAATCGCCCAGCCGTAGGTCATAAGGTACTCCATAGCACCTTGACCGCGTCTTCTAATCATGTTTATTCACCTCTTCTTTTTATACAAAAACTATGTATGTTTAATCATCTCAGGGAATATATAAAAATGAGGGTTTTAAAGAATAGGGCGGATACAATCTATGTCTGGAAGCACATAAACCTAAATCGGAGTAGGATGCTGCTTTTCATGGTTCTGCTGGTACTCGCCTTCATGCTTTTTATTATGAATACTTACCCATTCGCTCAAATGGGTCTGCTTCTTATTCCCCTGTCTTATGGTCTTGGTTTATACACTTACAGGAAAATGGTGGCTTGGACTATGGGAGCGACCGGTGAATTAAGGGTTGTGGAAGAGCTTTCTAAATTGGATGACGGGTATATCTTGCTGAACAACGTCGTAGTCCCTCCGAATTGGGGTGACGCTGATCACATAATATTAGGTCCTAACGGATTGTTTGTCGTTGAGACTAAGGCTGTCGGAGGCAGTGTCGAGTGTAATGGTGATTCATGGTCGAGGTTTAAGGTTGGGGGTAGGGGTTTCTCATATCCGGTGAAGATTGGGAACCCCAGCTCTCAAGTTAAGAGGAATGCTAAGTCTCTTAAAGATCTCGTCTTGAAACATGGCTCCGAGATTTTTCAGGGGACTGTCCCCCACATCTGGGTGCATGCGGGAGTAGTGTTTACAAATGATGACCTTAATCTTAAGGTTGAAAACCCCACTGTTTCCGTTTTGAGGCTTCATGAAGTTGTTGACTACATTAAATCCGAGAAATCAAAGTTTAAGTATTCTGAGAAACAACTTTCACGGATGGCTTCTGTAATACTTAGAGAGTCTAGTTAGAATCCGATAAGATTCGAAAAGACATTTCTTAGTATGTAGTTGAATGTAAAAAACAGGCAGATTGTCACAATAACGAGTATTGGGATATTTTGTATTCCTGAAATGGGTTTTCCCGTCTTAATCAAACCCATAATAAAGGATCCGAAAAACGCGATTACTGCAAGGTTTGCAATCGCATACCTCAAGAAGAAATTAGATGTGACTGCGAGATTTGAAATCTGCATGAAACTACCTCCCGGACCGATATCCGTGCCTGAATCAGCAAGATCGCTTAAACCAGTCTGCTCGAAAAGTGAGCTGAATACGGTTATAAACTGTAGTGAAATTGCAAATAATAGGGGGGCTCCGATGAGTATCGTGAATAATATGAACATTGCGTAGCCGCTTGTTTCAGCAGCCATCTGTTTTTTTAGGTTTCTCTCAGCCCTCATGTCTCTTGAAACCCCCTGTAAAACTGAAGGTAGTTCCCCTCCAGAGCGCATACCTTGGATTATAAGGTTTATGCTTCTCTCTAGCTTGTCAGAGTCTACTCTTTCAGTAATGCTTGAGAGCGCCTCCTCAAGGGGCGTTCCCGTGAGCGTTGATTTGGCTGCCAGCTCTATTTCGTGTGCTAGTGGTCCGAATTCCGGGTGGGCTGCGAATAATAGTGAGTTGTAGGCTGTCATGCCCGTAATCATGTTTTGGGCTATCATGTCCAACACGTCGGGCAATACGTTTTCAATGCTCTCCGTCCGCCGGTACATTAATAGGTCGAGGACCATGAAGAGTATGCCCCACACCATCATGAACATGAAGAGTATTACTCCGAGCGTTTGTATTTGCCCTGTTTTCACCATGAGCGACACTAATCCTGCGATTATTGAGAATAGTATACTGTAGACTAGTGTTAGGGAGATTACTTCGTCTGCGTCCATGTTGATTCCCCCATAGACTAGCACATTGTTCAACCTTGATCGTCTGTTGTGGGATACGAAGCCTGCAGTGACTTGGGGTAGGTATCGGACGAAAATTGTTAAGAGTTTTGTGATCGTGCTCATTGAGCGTAGGATGATCAAGATTATCGTGTTGACACCCCAGAGTACGATTGTTAAAACCCATTTGAAGAGTTGGATTATCTTGTATACAACACGTTTTAATATGTTTCCCCCCGGTGTTAGACTACCAGTTTTTTGTCTGAATGCCATTTTAGACTGTTGGTCTCTTGCCTTTCACAAACGATATGAATATCATCTGGAAGAATATCAATCCTACCAGTATCAACCAAAACAATGTTTCAGTTATGATTCCACCTCCTATAAAGCTTGATAGGATTACGAGGAGTGTTACTCCCATTGAGGGCAGGATTATTGCTCCGAGCATGTATAATAGTCCCCACATGTTGAGTTCCTGTGCGTAGGCTTTGATCTTGTTTTCCTTTTCGATTCGAAGGTCTGCTGAGATGGCTGCAAGGGATCTTTTTATGTCCGAGCCTGATCTAACCGTATTTACGATTTGCCACAAGACGTTTCTAAGGTAGTCTGACGGGGACCATAATCCGACGCCGTCTAACACGTCTGTTATGGATTTTCCAGCTTCAACTTCCTGGACTATTTCGTCTGCAATACGAGAGCATTCACCGTATTTTCCTCGGCCCACGTTTACTAGCGTGTCGAATAATGGTACTCCGCTTGACAGCTGGATTTCCATGTCTTTTAGCATGTATTCCAAGTCCCCGTCTATGAGGCGCCCTCTTTTCGAGATCTCCATCTTCGGTATGAAAAGGAGGTAGAGGAACATGACGAACGTTATGAATATCGAGAACAGGAGGGCTATGTAGAATTGGTCGCTGCCTTTCACCGTTACGAGAGGCACGATTATCATGACAACGCAAATGATAAACGAGACGAGCGTCAGATACATCACTATCGACAGGAACTGTGTCGTGTCGATATTGTAGCCCGCCCTCTTCAAATCCCACTCAAGATCCGGGAAAAGTAGAACGAGTCTTTTAGCAGGCTCCTCGAATGGTTTGGCTGTCTCTCTAGCAGTCTTTGATTTGAATATGGAGGCCATGTGCACTTACCCTAACTTAGCCGGAGGTTTGCCTTTTTGAACTAAATCCAATATCTTTTCTTTGTCCATGTAGTACTGGGAGACTACTCTCCCGACTTCGTTCACCCCAAAAACCTTGTTTTTCAAAAGCCATTGTAGAATAAGCCTTTTACCTGCCAAGTCGTCTTCAATATCTTGCTCATTCATTCCTGCGAAAAGTTCAAGTTCGTCTTTAACCCTAACGCTTGGGTAAACAGACTCAATTTTGTCAGTTTTTGAGTTCCACCTGAAAAGGGTGTTGAGTTCGGGCTTGTCACTGCCTTTAGTCAACTCCACAACCTCGAAGGTTCTCCTATCTCCTGTACGCTTATTCCTGTATTGGATTACGATCACATGTAGTGAACTGAAAACGGTCGGGGGAATGCTCATGGGCGGAGTCGTAATCCTGTCTACTACCTCATAAGCCTGTTCTGCGTGGAATGTACCGTAAACTGAATGTCCAGTGTGCATTCCCTCAAACAAAACTTCAGTCTCCCTCTTGCGCCTCACCTCTCCTACAATGATCCTGTCGGGACGCATCCTAAGGGCATTCTCAACCAAATCCAGCATCGAAATCTCCCCCTCTCCGTGAGGATTAGGCGGCCTAATAGTTAACGGAATCCAGTGGAGATACTTCGGGAGATTAAGCTCTCTCGTATCCTCCATACTGATCACCCTCTGGTTTGGTGGCATGAAAGGCATTAAAGCGTTTAGCATTGTTGTTTTTCCCGACGCGGTTCCTCCTGCAATCAGCATGCTCATTTCGTATTCAATGCAAAGCCACATGAAAGCGGCTGCATCCACAGAGGTTGTACTGACTTTCGGATCAATCAGGTTTATCATAGTCCAGGGTGTTCTGGAAAAACGCCGGATAGTGATAGTGTTTCCCATAGTTGATATTGGAAAGAGTGTTGCATTAACCCTGTCTCCTGTCGGGAGGTGGGCGTCGAGAAGGGGCTCCAAGTGCGTTATCTCCCTTCCAACTTCCCTGGCGATTCTCGAAGAGTAATTTAAAATCATCTCTTCGGTGGGAATGATTATGTTAGTCTTCACCCAACCATACTTTTTATGGTAAATCCAAATGACGTCTTTGCTCGAGTTGACGACCACTTCCTCCAGCCTATTATCTGCGAGCAGGTACTCAATCTCCCCCAAACCAATCATCTCGTTGACTAGTACTCTAGCCAATGTCTCGATGTATTCGCTTGTCGCTCGTTTTAAAACGAGTTTGAGTTTTTCGCACGCCCTATTATAGAATTTCGTGCGCAGTAGATCGAATTTCTCGTAATCCATTATTGTGTGGGTCTCAATCTGGATTTCCCCAACCAGACTCCTCTTCGTTTCATCGAGGAGTGCTCTTGTGACGAAATCGATTTTGGGAGTATCAATATCATAGTGTAAGACGTAGTCTCCAACGTCCATAATCTTTACTGGAAGATTAGTCTTACCCATAAGGACGATATAGGCTTCCACTTGAGTGCCCTTCTCAACGGATTTCTTGGGCACAAGCTTTTTTTTCTGCTTCTTATCCTCCTTCTCCTCATCCTCCATTCCCGGAATCCTCTTAGCCTTCCGAAGCTTCTCAGTGGCGACCAAATCAGGCGAAGTTAGAAAGTGGGGTTCAATGGAAACAATCTCTTTTTTACGAAGCTCCTCAGCCCACACATAAACCTGTTTTTTATCGACATTAAGCCTCTCACTCGCCTCGTCAAGATTCAAGCGGCCTAAAGTCTTCAAAAGCTCGATTAAATGCCTTTTCTGCTCATCCATCTTCATAAAGTATTTTCCTACAAGATTAAAAATTCGATTACGGTGGTGTGAGTTGAGTCTGCGGTGTCTGGCTTGGAGTTGCGGCGGGTGTCGGACAATTCAATCCGACCGGATTATATTTTAATCCATGCTCCAAGTCGATCCTAAAGTCTGCATGGTTCATTCCCGCGACTTCACAGTCTCCCTCCAAGTCATTAAAGTATAAATAATCCACCCACGTCTTGCCGACGTCGATTGTGAGATTGTATATGTCGAATTCATCAAGGTTTGCCATGGCTTCCAAACCTATGTCCAAGATTTCGGGGATTCCGAGCAAGACAGCCATCTCATCTGCTTGATCCTGGTACACCTGTGAAATATTCGTCCTACCTTCTAGTCTGTCGAAGAATGAGGGTGCTTCACTCGTCCTATTACCCGGGTGATAGCACTCTGAATCAATCCATGAATCAATGTCGGATCCGT
>JBDRAY010000091.1:0-3588 GCA_043823295.1 Methanobacteriota archaeon
AAAAAATAATTGAGGGGATGCTGTCACTTCTTGACGAACATCTCCCGAAGCTTGGCACCTACGACTTCAATCTGGAGTTTCGCATCCTCCTCTCGCATCCTTTTCAAGTTGGGCATGCCGTCTTCACATTCACCAACCCACTCGTCTGCGAACTCGCCTGACTTAATGTCCTTGAGAATCTCCTTCATCGTCTCGCGGATTTCACCAGTAATTATCTCTTTCCCGCGGGTTCGACCTCCATACTCTGCAGTGTTTGAAACACACTTCCACATGTACTCAAGACCACCCTCCTGAATGAGATCGGTTATAAGCTTAAGCTCGTGCAAGACCTCGAAATATGCGATTTCAGGCTGATATCCCGCTTCAACAAGAGTGTCGAAAGACGCCTTGATAAGCTCGGTCACTCCACCGCACAAATCAACCTGCTCTCCGAAAAGGTCTGTTTCAGTTTCTTCAGGGAATGTCGTCTCAATAACCCCCGCTTTCGTCGAACCTAAAGCCTTCGCAATCGCAAGAACAGTGTCTTTCGCCTTCCCGCTCGAATCCTGCTCGACAGCTATAAGTGCCGGAGTTCCAAAACCGTCAAGGTAAGTCTGGCGAACAAGAACGCCCGGGCCCTTAGGGGCTACCATGATTACGTCAACGTCTGCCGGCGGCTTAATTCGCTTAAAGCGGATGTTGAATCCGTGTGAAAACATGAGTGCTTTCCCAACCTTCATCTGGGGTGCTATCTCTTTTTCATACACTCCCCCCTGGTATTCGTCAGGGATTAAAATGTGTACTACATCTGCTTTGGAAGCGGCCTCAGAGATTGGGTAGACTTCGAATCCGTCCTCCCTCGCCTTTTTAGCGGATTCGTCCTCGATCGATCCTATGATTACGTTTACTCCAGAGTCGCGCATATTTTGTGCTTGTGCTCCTCCCTGGTTTCCGTATCCTATAATCGCAATTGTTTTCCCTTCTAACACGCTTAAATCAGCGTCGTCATCGTAATAAATTTGTGCCATAATTAAATCACCCTAAATTTTTTGAGTAAGCATTTGGGAACAATGGAATATAAATCCCAAATCAACCCTTATTTTCGTGGTATTGCACTGCAAAAGCCCTGAATATATCGCTGTTTGAAACAAGTCCCACAAGGTCGTGTCCATCGTGTACTGGAAACCTTCTAATGTCCATTCGAGCCATAAGTTTTGCGATTGAAACAACATCATCGTCGGGGTGTACTGTGAGGATTGGAGAAGACATGACCGTTGCAATCTTGGTCTTTTTTGGATCCATGTTCTTCACAATAATCTTTTTGACGATGTCTTTTCTCGTGATGATTCCATAAGCATCTTCACCACCAACTTTATCGACAATCAGACTTGTAATGTGAAGCTCAAGCATACGATCAATGGCTTCCGCAACCGTCTTATGCGACTCAATCTTTTCCACTCCCGTCGTCATTATCTCATTCACTTTCATGTTAATCACCTCTATATTCCGTCAAAATCATGAAACGAGGTTAGATGGCGCCTATCCTTAAGTGCCAGCATACCCCTTGAAGACGCTTCAAGCCTTCTGTAAGCTCGAAGATCAGTAAGCTTTTTCCTAACATCCTTTAACTCACCCATTGATTTGTCCATCAAATACTTTTCGAATTCATCGTGAATTTTCTTAAGCTGCCTGTCCTTATGGTATCTTTTCGCAAACTTATTAAAAATTTTTTCTGTTTCAGCCAGGTCGTCTGCGTCAAGGATTCTTAATATGTCGCCGATAACAAAGTGGCTTGCAATCATGAGCCCAACCTCCCCCTCTTTTTTTTCATAATCTTGAGTCTGAAGAAGTTTTCCCTGTTAATCTCTTCGAGTCTGAGGGTAATATACTTTTCGGTTGCGTGAAGTCTCGGGATAATATTACGCTCCAATGCATTCACTCTCCGGCGTGTTTTGCGGGTTTCATCGGAAAGGGTTTTTAATGACGCCTCCATCCCAGCAAGCTCCACGAGCTGAGATAAGGTCTTCTCCCATTTCGCGCTCGCCTCCTCAATCAGAGGAGACGTAAATGCCAATCCAAATCCCCTCTCATCGGCTTTGCGCGTAACGTCTTCAAGTTCGAATTCGGAAACATTCACGCCCATAATATTCTTCGAGGAGACAGCAAACTGCATGTCCCTTTGGGCTGCGATTGCCGCTGAGGAGACCTCAAACACTCCGGCCGAAGAATAAGCCTTCGAGAGACTTTTCCTGGAATTTAAAAGCTGGACCTGGGATTCTGAAGCAACATCCAAGGCCTTTTTCGCATAATTCATAAACTCCATTGCAAGAGCATCCCGCTTTTCCTTCAAAAGCTTGTGGCCTTTTTCAGCCAAAGAAATCTTCTTCCTTAAAAGGAGAAGCTCCATCCGCGTGGGATTCACACCCTCAACAGTTTCCTCGGCCATCCTTTAACCTTTCGGGATGATATTTTTCGATGAATTTATCATTAATTCTCTTTAGCTCCCGTTCAGGTAGCACTGAGAGAAGATCCCATCCAATAGATAGTGTTTGGGCTATTGTGCGGTCTTGATAGTAGTCTTGGTTGGTGAATTCCGCCTCGAATCTTTCGGTGAATTCAAGGAACTTCACGTCTTTCTCTGTTAACGCTTCTTCTCCGACTACTGCGGCAAGGTCTCTTAAATCCCTGCCCGTTGCATACGCTGAGTAAAGCTGGTCGGAGACTTCCCTATGGTCTTCACGAGTTCTCTCCTTTCCGATTCCATTTGCCATAAGCCTTGAAAGTGAGGGGAGTACGTCTACTGGGGGGTAGATGCCTTTCTGGTGAAGGCTCCGAGATAATACGAACTGTCCCTCAGTGATGTAGCCTGTAAGATCCGGTATTGGATGTGTTATGTCGTCGTCTGGCATAGTCAACACCGGAATCTGGGTAATGGAGCCACCCCGACCTCGAATCCTTCCCGCACGCTCATACAATGAAGCAAGGTCCGTATACATGTATCCTGGATATCCTCTCCTGCCTGGCACTTCCTCGCGGGCTGCGGAGACCTGCCTTAAGACTTCACAATAGTTTGTCATGTCCGTAAGAATTACTAGGACGTGCATACCTTGCTCGTAGGCTAAGTATTCCGCCGAAGTTAAAGCAACCCTTGGCGTTATGATCCGCTCCACTGCCGGATCGTTTGCAAGGTTTAAATAGAATACGATGTTTTCACTTGCCCCAGTCTTTTCGAACTCTCTTTTGAAAAAGGATGCCTCATCGTTTGTGATTCCCATGGCCGCGAAAACTACTGCGAATTCGTCCTCCCTCCCCAAGACCTTTGCTTGACGTGCTATCTGGGCTGCGAGCTTGTTGTGGGGGAGTCCCGCCCCGGAAAATATCGGGAGTTTTTGCCCTCTCACCAGCGTGTTCATCCCGTCTATTGTTGATATTCCGGTTTGTATGAAGTCTCTCGGGTATTCTCTTGACGAGGGGTTTATCGGGTATCCGTTTAAGTCTAGTTTGTCTTGGGGTATTATTGCTGGTTTCCCGTCTATGGGCCTTCCTGAACCGTCGAAGACTCTTCCCAAAACGTCAGTTGAGACTGGGACGTGAAGAGTATCCCCCAAG
>JBDRAY010000092.1:0-7022 GCA_043823295.1 Methanobacteriota archaeon
AGTTTTTTGCGTCTAAACATGGATTCAAACCAAGTGTGGGAGGTAATCAAGTCCGGTGAAACGCAGGAAGTGGAGTTTAAGGAGTCCTTCCACAGCAGCCAGGACATCTCAAAGCTCATGTGCGGGTTCGCCAACACCTACGGGGGAGTCATCCTCATCGGAGTAAGTGCAGACAGAAGGATAGTCGGCGTGGGGCGGGATACGGACGTAATCCAGCAGAGGATATCCTCCAGCGCCCAGACGGTATCCCCTCCCATCCTGCCGTCAATTGAAGTCCACGAGATAAACGGAATGAAAGTCGTTGCGGCAGTCGTCCAGCGGGCGGCAGACGGCACATTCCACACGTTTCAGGGAGTCATCTGGGCGAGGGTCGGGAGCACCCTCAAAAAGATGGAGGGCGCCCAGATAGTCGACTTTCTGCGCGGCAAACAAATACTGTGCTTTGACGAGATCCCGGGCGACGCAGGAATCGAAGACCTTGACGCCGGCAAGTTAAGAGACTACCTCAGCATGAGGGGGCAGCAGGACTACTTCAAGTCGCATTCCATCGCCGACTTCCTCTTGAGCGCGCGCTTGGCAGTGAACAACGGCGGCCTGAAAATAAAAAACTCGGCCCTCCTCTTCTTTGCGAAAAACCCCATTCACTTCAACCCCCAAGCCGAGATAAAGCTGGTCAGATTCGACGGGACCGAACCCGTGAAGATAGTCGCCCACGAACTCGTGCAGTCAGCGCCCGTCGAGTCGATAGAAAAATCCCTGTCGTTTGTTAGAAACAACCTGCCCCGAAGCATACAGGTGAAAGACGGCGCACGAAGGGAAGAGAGGCTCCCGTATCCTATGGACGCGGTCAGGGAGGTGATAGTCAACGCGGTAACCCACAGAGACTACTTCAATAGAGACGCCATACAAGCATACCTTTTTTCGGACAGGATCGAGGTGACAAACCCGGGCTCTCTCCCGCAAAACCTCCCGAAGGAGCTGTTCGGCACGCTGTCAGTGCAGAGGAATCCAATCACCTACAGGATACTCAGGGACTACGGGTACGTGGAGGGAGTGGGTTCCGGTATCCCAAGAATGATAGACAGCATGAGAAAGCACGGTCTCGCGGACCCAGAATTCGGGATATACGAGCAATTCTTCAGAGTCACCCTGCGCGACAAGATGGGGGGCTTAAGGCAGGCCACCCGGGAATCCGGGTTAAGCGACAGGCAGTTTAGGGCACTCGATTATCTAATGGAAAAGAAGTCTTTGAAGACAAAAGACTACATGCGGATCAACAAAGTATCATATGGAACCGCAAGAGCTGACATAAACGAAATGATAAAAACCGGAGTCCTGAAAAAAGTTGGCTCATACCGAGGGGCCTACTACACACTAGAGGAAAAAAACGCGTAAATGAAAGCCTCGTTAATCGTACTCTTGACATAATCGGTCTGTCAGACCACAATTTACGCACAAAATTTGGTTTAAGAGACTAAACTGGGCTGAATAGTCTCTCCTTAACCGAACAGCACGTTTTTGAATCCCATACCTATTATCTCGCACATCCTCTTTAACCCTTCTCTGCGGTATACGCCGTAGAGGTGGTGGTGGATTGTCCCCGGCTGGTGGAGTAGGATGTGTTTGTTCCACTGACGCCAAGCGAGGCCAAATATCATAATCTCAATAATAATCGAATGGTTAGAAAATACGAAAGAAAATTCAATTATTAAAATAAGTTATTTTTCCAGCAACACAACTCTACTATCCGTTTTCTCCTTGGTTATATTGTATCCCGTCTCTTCGGAAATCTTCTCTGCGAATTGCCTTATCTCGTCGTGGCTGGGCATATTCTCCCAAGCAAGCCTCGCCCGCGACCCCCCGAGATACATGAACGCCTTCGCCTCGATAAAGTCTGGTTGCGCTTTTCCAATGAGCTTCGCATATTCGCCTTCTTTTTCCATATTCAAACCCTTGGTGAGAGTAAGCCTTACAACCTTCCGCGTGTCGAGCGACGGGAATAATTCCAGTGTCTCGGCAAGTTTCTCCCACCCGTCCGCTACCATCGGATTGCAGATTTTTTTGAAAGACTCTTCATTCGGGGCTGCCAGGGAGACGTAAAGCTGCGTGGGAAGCGGCTCCAGTTTTTCCAGTGCGTCAGGATTCGTCCCGTTCGAAACCAGGAAAGTCGTGAAATCCCTCTTTTGGAGTTCCTCAATTAATCCGGAAAGCTTTGGGTAAAGAGTCGGTTCTCCCGAAAGGCTTATCGCGGCCTGATTCGGATTCTTCGATTCCGCAAGTTTTTTTTCGTCCACCCCTTCGAATCCTCCGAATCCTGAAAGAAGCTGTCTTTGAGCTTCAATCAATCCCGCGACAATATCTTCCGGCTCATCCCACGTTACTTCGGGTTCGGGTTCCGTGAAGTTCGTAGTCCTCCAGCAGAAGACGCAGTTTTCAGTGCAGTATTGTAGTGCCGGCGTCATCTGAAGGCACCTGTGGCTTTCTATCCCGTAAAACTTTTCCTTGTAGCAGACGCCTTCACCGCGCAGGCTCTTCTTAGTCCAAAGGCAGACTTTAGCGGCGCTGTGGCCGCCAAAGACCTTGTAATGCTGTTTCTCGTATTTATTCCTCGCCTCTAAATCCAAGTTTAAGTCCCCCCCGCAAATGGTCTAGTATTTTTATATGCGAATGCCTAAATATGATAGAATCAAAAATGGTCACGTACATAATCGCAAGACAGCTTGGGGGAAAACCAGTAATAACCGTTTCTGGAGAAGAGTTGGGAAGACTCGACGACGTACTAGTGGATGAGGCCACCGGATCATTCATCTCAATAATCGTAGACCCCATCGAGAGCACGCTCCCGCGGATTTCGTATCCAAAAGACTCTGACGGCAACCTCGTAATACCCTACGACGCAGTCAACGCCGTCGGCAAAGTCGTAGTCGTAAAAGACTGACGGCGCAATAATACCTTCTACACCTGTTTGACAGGTTACTCTCAGTCACTATCCTTCAATAGTTCGTGCACGTAGAATTTTGCTTTTTCCACACGCTCTGCTTCGCTTTCATCGAAGAGGAAGGGTTTGAGTGAATGCGCCATTTTTTCCAGCTCTGCTGTGGTATATCCCTGATTGTTTTTTTTAAAAACGGTTTCGGCTCGTCTGGTATCCCGTAGGCTTCGAAGACTTTTTTGTCTAGGGGGAATTTTTTCGAGAGCATAAAGATTATGTCAAAGACGTGCCTTCCCCTGCGGTGCGTCGTTAAGGCTACTGTTTTCTCTGAGAGCATGTATCCCCTGGATGCCAGGTTTAGGGGGTAGAGTTCCCCAAACTTGTTGACGATTCCGGTCTCGGTCTCATAGTCCCAGGTTGTCTTTCTGGCCTCGATCTTGATCATGAGCGTCCCCCTCCCGTCGCGTAAGCCGTATTCGCCTGAAGCCGCGGGGAAAGTAAGTTCTGCGGTTAGCAGGTCTTTCCGTTTCATGTGCTCGGTCTCGCAGGCGAAGCCTTCCTTGGCGAGGCCTTTTCGTACGTGCTCTACCGCGTCCTTGAACTCCGCCTCCCCCATACCTTTCACGTTGAAGTCGAGGTCTTCGGAGAATCTCTTGAGCCCGTATGCGAAGCGGAGCGCAGTCCCGCTGAGAAAGTGGAAGTTTTTGGAGTACTTTCCCGTGTACAGGCTTTTTAGGATGAGCGTTTGCAGGTATTCCCTGATGATGCCTCTCGTCTTGTTTTCTGGCATCCCGTTTTCCCTTGCGTAATCAGTCAGCGCGTCTAAGGCCAGCATAAGCATCCTCCATAATCGTTAGGGTTTTTTTATTGAATCCTTTGGCATACTCGATAATCTTTTTATAGTCCATATCTTTTAATAGTGTCGTGTTCAACCGTTCTGTCTTCTCTTCTTCGCGTCCCTCCCTCACTGCAAAGTAGAAGTAGTCTGCTAGTGCTTTTTCGGGTTCTGCGATGCGGATGGTGAAGCCCCCTTCCTTGATGAGCCTTACTCCACGATAGTTGGACTGCTTGATGGTGCGGTAGGTGAAGCTTCCGTAATGGTTTTTGAATGTTCTTGTCGGTTTCGTCGTGACTGAGGTGGCCTGTGCCGCGACTTCGGGGATGATGCTGTAGTGGGAGAGGGCGGTTTCGAGGCTTACGTAGGAGGGTTCGTACATCCGGTTTGCGATGTAGAGGTCGGGGATGGTTTTCGCGCGGGGGCTGTGTAGTTCGTAGAGTCCTCGCTTGAGGTTTCGGATCCAGCCGTTTCTACGCCAGTAGTCTAACTGGACGGTGAGCGTCTTATAATTCTCCTTCGGGTAGAGGGTTTTAAGGTCGTTGAATGAGAAAACCCAGAGGTTCTTGTCCGCCAACGACGAATAAAGTTCATTATATTTCATTTAACCATAAAAAATTATAACTTACTGAAATAAAAACCTTTCGTTTTTGGTGTATTGGCTAGCATAAGACCAGTATGCACAGGTATCCTTAAATGATACTTATTTATATACGTATCTTCTAATGATATCTATGATATGAGAGTGATCGAGAAGACGGTTTATCTATTGTATGGCGAAGATGAGGTATACGTGAGATTAGCAACAGATAAAAAGGAGGTCATGGATTTCGCCATAGTATACTACACCATCATGGACGGCGAATATCACCAAGTGTTAAGATTCGATTGTGAACATGGATTCGCCCACAAGGACATCATGTATGAGATGAATCCTAGAAAGGAAAGTTTACCCGACTTATCATTTAAAGAGTTGGCTAATTTTGCAATTGATGAAATAGAAAAAAATTGGGTGCAATACAAAAGCCAGTATTTAAGAAATAGAAAAAAGGTGAAATATAATGAAAAAAAACGGAAAAAAGGTTATTGAGGTGAAGGTGGGATCTCTCGATGATTTGCGCAAAGATTTAAATGAAGTATTTGACGATCCAACAAGAGTGGAAAAGGAATCAGACTACACCATATACCTGTCTCCGGATGAGGTACCGAAATTATTCAGCGAGGAACGAGTTAGACTGATACACGAGATACGGAAAAACGATTATTCAGTCACTCAATTAGCGTCGAAACTTAAACGCAGGAGGGAAAACGTAAGCCGTGATTTGGCTATTCTCGAACATTTTGGACTAGTCCGAGTATGTAAAATTGGAAGGGAAAAACACCCGAAAACACTCCCTGAAATCGTAATCTCTCTTTGAACGAGCTGAAAATGGGAGTCCTCGGCACCCACCCCGCAAGCGCTTCCAACCAGCATCTATACGGCGACTAAACAGCCTTCACTTCTCCGCCACCCTAAAGAGCGTGCAATACCTCTTCCCGCACTCCGACTCCAAGTGAAACTCCCGCATATCCCACGACTCAACCGGAGAGAAAACGAAATACGACTCTAAAAGCTCCTTTATCCTCCCGCATGTGCCATACTAAAATTTACAACTCCCAGTCCGGCTTCCGAGCCTACACTAAATCGGCAGCCGAAAAAATCGAGCTCACCTCAACTTTCAGCTACACCCAGGAATTCCTCGTAAAAGCCTATCAACAAGACTTCAGAATCATGGAAGTCCCGGTGAAAGTGGAATCCAGAATCCACGGGAAAAGCAAGGTCGTCGGAAACATACCCTACGACGCAGTCAACGCCGTAGGAAAAGTCGTAGTCGTAAAAGACTAAAAACCGAAGGCGACAGCAACCCTCTTCTTGATGGCTTATCTATGAATCAGTCTCGTTCTATAATAGAATTTAAACTTAGAAAGCAATTCTTTTGTTGAAATGGTAAACGTTCTGGCCTTAACTGCATGTTCTCTATTCGGCATGTATTTTCTCACCTTCCTGTGCCACAGGATCCTATATGGTAAAAGCAGGAGGTTTATAGATGCGCTCTCATCAGTTCTCATATTCCAATGGATTCTCGGCATCCTCCTTCTTATTCAGGCGTTCTCTTTTACTTCGAATCCGCTGGTTACTCTAGTAATCTTGTTCGTGGCGGTCTATCTGATTCGAAAGCGCGTCCGGGATATGACGGCATCACTTACTTCCCCCACCGTCGAGTTTTCTGACGTGATCGCGGTCTCCTTATCCATCGTATTTCTGGTTCTCATGCTCAAAAACGTCTTCATAAATCCGTTTCCTCCCGACGCCTTCACCGCGTATCTCCCTCTCGCCCGAATAATGGTGGTTGAGGGGGGTCTACCCGCATTTCATCTGGATGGAAACTTGCACTACATGGTTTTATCGCCATTATTTCTCACCTTACTCATAAGCTTTCTCTTTTCTCTTACAAATACCCTCACTCCCTGGTTTGCTGTCGGAATACCCTTGTATTTTTCGTCACTTACGTTTTTCCTGCTTTGGATGTGGGGAAAGCAAAAGAGGGGAGTTGCCCTTTCCATGGCAATACTCCTTTGTCTGCTAATATCCCCCAATATACTCGAATACTTCGTGCAAGTCATGCCGGAACCACTCATCCTCTTCTATTGCACGCTCGCATTTTACCTCATCTCAACGTGGCTTGATACAAGACACCACACCTGTATAGTCCTCACCTTTCTGGCGTTGTCCCTATTTTCCCTTTCGAAGTTCACAGGAATCGTCTTTACTGGCATATGTATCCTCGTTCTCATACTTCACAGGCTTCCTCCTAGAATTCTTCTAAAGTATGGGGTAGTCGCATTTCTTCCCGTAATAATTTTGGCTTCATGGAACCTGGTCAACTATCATGACCCGTTCATCCCGTTTTTTACTAGCTATCTAAACATAATCGGTTCAAAGTATAGCGAGTTCATGCCTGTTAATTGTCCTTCCGAGATTGCATATGGTTCACAAGAATATGGGACATTCTCACCGCTTACGTATGCAATATGGGTTTTCCGAGATTATCCACTCCTGGCACTATTCTTATTCTCTCTTTTTGTACTCCCAAGAAACAGTTTGAAGTGGTATACTATGGCAGCCGTAATTCTCTTTTCCATTATGAATCTTACATTTCTTTATCCCGAAACACGACACATTAATTTTCTGATGGGTGCCGTCGCATTCTTTTG
>JBDRAY010000093.1:0-11779 GCA_043823295.1 Methanobacteriota archaeon
TAAGGCGGGTGCGGATGTGGTTTGTGTTTTAGCTGCGGCGTGCGACTCTACGATTAAGGAATCGGTTGCGGCGGCAAGAGACTATGGAGTGAGGATAATGGTCGACTTGATTGGATTGAAAAATCCCGTGAAAAGAGCCGCTCAAGTCTCAAAGCTTGGCGTAGACTTTATTTCACTGCACACTCCCATCGACGACCAGATGCGGGCGAAAACGCCGTTCGAACGATTAGGGGAGGTTGTGGAATCAGTCTCTGTTCCCGTCGCCGCGGCCGGGGGTTTGAACTCGGAGACTGTCGTAGACGCCCTTACTAGGGGAGCGAGCATTCTGGTTGTTGGAGGTGCCATAACCAAGGCGGAGAATCCGGGGGAAGCTGCGCGAAAGATAAGTAAGGCCATTAAAGGGAAGGTGAAGGTCGCGACGAAACTTTTTAAGAGGTCGACTGACGTTAAGACTATTTTTCAGAACGTGTCTTGCGCCAACATCTCGGACGCCTGCCACCATGAAGGAGACCTTGAAGGATTGATTGCAGTGTCTTACGGCAAGATGGTGGGTAAAGCCTTCACGGTGAGGACCATGCCCGGAGACTGGGCGAAGAGCGTGGAAGCAATAGATGAGGCAGTTGAGGGAGACGTTATTGTCGTAGATGCCTGTGGAGTAGGCCCCGCAATCTGGGGCGAGCTTGCAACCGAAAGCGCATTGCAGCGGAAGCTTTCCGGGGTCGTCATCAACGGAGCGGTGAGAGACACGGGAGAGATTGCAAAGCTCAAGTTACCGGTGTACGCGCGTCTTGTCACGCCAACTTGCGGGGAACCGAAGGGTTTGGGAGAAATGCGCATTCCAATCAAGATTTCGGGAGTGAACGTGAAGCCCGGCGACTGGGTGGTCGGCGATGAAGACGGAGTCGTCATAGTGCCCCGGGAGAAGGCTGTAGAAATTGCAAATCGCGCGCAAGACATCCTGGAAAAAGAGAACAGGATGCGAGCGGAAATACGCGAGGGAAGCTCGCTCGGCAAAGTAGCCAATTTGAAAAAGTGGGAGAAGAGGTAGATTGGATTCTTCTAGGAAAAATATTTTGAGGAAAGACGTTTTAGAAAAACGTGACGGACTCCCGTATGAGCGGAGGAAGAGTTTGAGCTTTAGGATAATAAATAATTTATTCCACCTGCCGGAGGTCATGGCCGCGAAGACGGTTTTCTTTTACGTGAACTTTAGGAGTGAAGTGGAGACTGTGGAGGGGATTCGACGTGCACTTTCAGCGGGAAAGAGGGTTGCAGTTCCCTATTGCGTGCTTGAGGAGCGCCGCTTAAAGTACGTCGAAATCAAGGATGTTGAAAAGGATTTGGTTGAAGACTCCTACGGGATTCTCGAGCCCAAGCCGTCGCTTAGAAGGGGTAGGACTCTCTCTCTTGAGGCTGCGGACGTGGCATTGTTTCCGGGTAGCGTGTTCGACGTCCGCGGGGGGAGGATGGGTTACGGCGCAGGCTACTACGACAAGACTTTCTCAAACATTAAGAAGAAGGTTCCATTTATCGCCCTCGCATTCGAATTTCAGGTGCTGCCTCCTGGAGAGTGGGTTCCAATGGAAGGCCACGACATCGGAGTCCACAAGATTATGACTGAAAAACAGTATTATGAGTGCAGGCGGATATGATGCCGAAAACAATCCATAAAACGTGGGGAGAGCCTTCTTTCGGCAGGCTCTTTAACATAAAGAATCAGCTTAAACAAGAGTTTGCGATTTTTTCCCGTGCTGTCGAGGCTGGTGAGATAGGCGGCGACATTTCCGACCTTTCAGATGATGAGAAGGTTTGGATGCCGTCGTTCACACAATCACTTAAAGATATTCCTCGACGCCCGGATATGCTGTCTGATGAAGAAAAAACGCGGGCGCTTTATCTTTGGATGTGCCGTCCGTCAATCACTGCTCAGTCAGGAAAGAATCAGCCTAGAACTCTTTTCGCTGAGGGAAGTGCCAACTGCATCGCCTTTTCGGCGGTAGGCTGTGCACTAGCCAGGATGATGGGACTTAATTCCAAAGTTATTTTAATCGAGGGGGGTGTAGCACCGCACGCATGTTTCTCCACCAGGGTGGGGGGAACGGGAAGTTCTCTCAGACCCCTTCTCAAGAGAATTTGATGCCGATTACCTCAACAACGCTCACTTGCTGGTGATTCCATTGGGAAATGAGGTTGCGCATGCTTTAGCTATGGCCCAAACCCTCGGAAGGCAGGGAAATAAGGCATTAGAGCTTTCCTTCTGGGAGAAGGCCATCTCATTAAACCCTAACATACCTCACACTCATCTTCGGAGGGGCGGATTGAAACTTGATTCATGCGAATATGATGAGGCGGAACGTGAGTTTACTAGGGCTATTGAACTTCGACCCAGGTTCCAGGAGGCGTACTGCAGCTTGGGGGTTTCGAAATCCAGAAGAGGCAGGCTTGAGGAGGCCATACGCGATTACGATAAGGGGTTGAAAGCCATGCCGAGGGGGGGAAACGGATTATTCCACCGCGGAGCAGAAAGGGATGGAGCGATTCTTTTCAGCAACAAGGCGGGAGCCTACGATAAGCTTGGCGATTACAATGCAGCAATACGCGAAAGCGGTGCGGCAGCCTCGTTGGATCCAGAGTATGCGGGATCATATATCAACCGCGCTCATGCCCGCCTGCACTTAGGCCAACATCTTGAGATGGACGGTGCACTCGAAAACTGCGATAAGGCGATTGAACTTGATAAAAGCAGTGGAGAGGCTTACGCAGTGAGGGCTGTGGTGAAAGCGGTTTCAAAGGAATATGATTCTGTGGACGTGATGGTAGATGCATGTAAGGCCGTGGAACTTGAACCAGAGAACCCTGATGTGCATTACCTCCGGGGCCTGGCACTTGCCGAAACCGGAGACGATGAGGAAGCGATAGCATCCTTCAGCCGAGTCTTGGAATCAATGCCTAATCATGCAGAGTCCTTTCTCAACCGCGCTAATGCGCGACAGAGACTGGGCGGGTTAAGCGAGGCAAGCCCTGATTTCAAGGAGGCATTACGGTGCTTTGACAGATTCCTTGAGGATAACCCTTCCAGTGCGAGAGGATGCTTAGGCAGGGCTCAATCAAACGCGGGGCTGGGTTTAAAGGCGGATGCTAGACGGGATTTTGAGAGGGTGCGTGATATCTGGCTTAACCTTACCCCGCAAGACAATGTAAACGCCGGGAAGGTTGAGGCAGTGTTAGCTACGCTATAGTATCAACCCGTTTGCTTTGTGTTATGCATCGGAATTTAGTGTAAGCTCTGTCTTATGTAAACTCTTGACTGAATGTTGTTTCCCTAATTCTGCTAAGACCTCCTGGTCGGATAACTTTCTCTTTCTAAAAGCCTTTATTTCCGCTAGAAGGGGTTCGATTTCGTGCATGCGCGCGAAGAGCAGGTCCCCCTTCTGCTTTAAGACCTCGGCGTCTTCGAGTGCTTTCCCTAGAGCAGTCTCTTGGTCTGAGAGGCGCCTTTCAAGTTTACCCTTCTCTTTCTCGTATTTTGACTCGAACTCTTCCTTTTTCTGGGTGAATTCTTTTTTCGAAAAGTATTCGTCGAGTGGTTCGTTCAGATTCGGGAATTCTTTGGAATCGAATCCTTCATACACCTTCAATTTAAAGGGGATGACGTCAATTGGCTCGTCATCTTCAAATATTATCATAGGTGATTTTTGGTGGGATTCCAAATTTTTTTGTAATATAGCAAATTCTTTGGTAATACACTCAACTTCTTTTCCAAGTGATTTAGCAGGTTTCTCCTTGCCCACTCCCGAACGCGTGCAAACTTCCTCAGCATACAATCCTCCAAGACCACATTCCACGGCGAGAGTGCGGACGACATCACGTTCAGAGGATGTGAATATGTCAGCCAACCCGTCATCTGTCAAGGATAAAGGATTCACAACCGACGGTGGATACTCATACTTTTGTTTTACGCCAAGCTTTCGGTCACGCCACTTCTGCCATTCGAAAAGCCCGCGAATGGTCCGGTCCTCATTTAAGAGCACGATATTTCCCTTGCTGAACACTTCAAGGACGAGCGTGTATTTCTCTTCTTTTCCCTCAAAATCTATTTCAACGATGCGATCGAAATCGTGCTGGCGGAGGCCGCGGACGAAACAACCCTTAAGGTTTTTCCGAAGTTGCATGACGAAAGATGAGGGGTGCTTGGGTTTGGAACGCTTGAACTTGGATATGCAGAGGAAGAAAGGCGCAACAACAAAATCCCGCTTCCCCTCCCGAGACTTAAAGTATGTGAAAACAAGCGTTCTCTCACCAGACTCGAATACATCGTCAACCCGGGCATTTAAAAGCGCCTTCGAAAGCTCGTGAACTAAGTAGTGAATGTCCACCGACGTGACCGCTTTTTTCATAGTATATATCTTTTTAGACCCATTTTTATTAAACCATGGAAAAGCATGAGATGGGAGATGAACAGCGGGAAAAATTCATCGATAGAACTATTCAGACGCTTCGAATGTCGCATGAAGAGCCTTATGGTGCAAGAACCGCGTTAACCAACCAAGGAAGACACGCAGTCGAACCGGTTTTGGAACAGTATGAGGGGGAACAGAATACTGTTGCGGCAGGTCGCCTTTCCGACGTACTGGAAAAAATCGCCGTCAGAGGATGCTTCGACATGGTTCCAACGCTATTATCCTGGAAGGGTAGGAACACAAGCCTCGCCTACAGGGATGAGAGCCTTGCATACAAGTCGGAGACAACACTAGTAAACATTTTAACACTACTAAACGACGATGAGCTCGGAAAATTCTTCCTTTCGATCTTGTCGGCAGCAGACGAAGACAATTCTCTTGCGCCAGCTGCAACACACATACTGTCAGACGTATTCCCCGTGCGCATGGAGAGACTAGATGTCCTCTCTGACACCCTCCTTGGAAAATTCGCAGACGGAGATCGCGATGATGCAGTAGTTGACTCGCTTACTAACGTATCTATTCGGGAGGCAATGCAAGATCAAAAACTCACTGACTCTGTGATTGAACTACTGGCAGAAACTATGGCCGAAAGGGTGCCTGAGATGGCCGAACACTTGATCGAGCGGCTGAACTACCTGGAGCATCCGAACTCGATAGTCTGCAGTGCTCTTACCGCCTTCCGCCATCCGCCTGTAGACGAGCTCATCCAAGCAGGGCTCTCCGCACCGGACTCAGATCTTTCCGCATTAGGGTCCGTTCTCGCCGGTATCGGGGAGCCGGCGCTTGACGTATTAACTTACACTTTCGAGGAGGGTGTCAGGCAATTGGGGCAGAAAGCGTCCCTCCTTACCATGATGGGATTATTCATCCCGAAAACCAGGCAGGAGACAAATGACCCCATAAAGCAGGCTGAGCAAGAGAGGATGGAAAAGAAGCTTAGAAAATTCTGGCTCGACCACGGCGCAAGCACGCTCGTGGAGGCTCAGAAGCTTGAGGCCAGAGGCGGCCCTAGAGCACATTCGGGTGAGCGCCTGCGCGAGCGGGCTGAAAATTTTGATCGTATGATGAATGGTCTTTGAATATGCATAAGCACTTTTTACCCAAGGATGCTGTGGAAGCGGAGATTGTCAGAAACATTGAGGTGATGTGTGGTAGGGACGAGGACGCCGCCGAGGATGCTATGGGTTTCTTAATTGATGAGGGTGATCACGCAGTCCCTCAATTGCTGAGAAGATACGCCTTCACGGGATTGGGCAGTAATCCGGTAGCACACTATAGACTATCCCAGACGGTTGCAGAGATTGGCGTTGAAGTCCCGGAATTTGCGAAAACACTCGTCACGAAAGTGGCGGGCGAAGACGAGAAAAGCCCGGTGGCGTTGACGGCGCTCGCAGTCAGGGAACCGGAGCAGCTTATCGGATGCGCCAACATAGCACACATGACGGAGATGACGCTCATCGGAACCGCCCTCCACCTGCAGGGGCCTAATGCTTTCCTATTGCTGGTGCATGAAATCGATTCGGGAGATCGGGAGCGAGTCGTCAAGGGCCTGACTCTGATGGGGTCTGCGGCCAGACACTTGCACGATCCCGGGAAAAACCCCGAACGCGTTGTAGACAACCTGGGGACATACGATTTTCTTGTGGGAGAGGACTTGGAGCAACACTTGGCAGTATTAAAAAGTCCGGACGACACGGACTTAAACCAACATATCAAGCTTTTTGAAAGGGTTGTCGGCGAGTTAAGGCAAAGGGGCCCGCCAGGCTCGTAAGGAATTTTAATACCTGTCCTGTGATTACTTTACCATGTCTGACGTTGATATTGTGGCGGAAAGCATTCGGAGCATGAAGGTTCGGGGTGCTCGGGACATCGCCATCGCAGCCTCCGAAGCGCTCAAGAGAATAGTCGATGAAGGAGGTTCGATGCCCGAACTTGAGGCTGCCGGCGAAAAACTCAAGGCTGCGAGGCCTAGCGCGATAGCACTTCCCAACGCCGTAAACTACGTCCTGTATCTAGCCGACGGAAACAAAATCTTGTCCGACGAGGAATTCAAGGAGAAGACCATGAAGGATATCGACGGATTCCTAGAGCAGATGGCCAAGTCGGTGGAAAAAATCGCGGAAATCGGAGCTGAAACAATAAGGGAGGGGGAGACTCTTCTCACCCACTGTCAGAGTGACACCGTCTTTGAGATATTTTCGAAAGCGTGGGACGACGGGAAAAAAATCAAGGTCGTGTGCACTGAAGCACGGCCCAGACACCAAGGATACTTGACCGCCAGGAAATGCTCGGAACACGGGATTCCGACAACACTCGTGATTGATTCAGCAGTCCACTGGGCGATTCGCGAGCTTGACGTAGACAAGATTTTCGTGGGAGCCGACACGGTTTGTGCGAACGGCGACGTCGTCAACAAGGTGGGGACGAGCCAGATAGCGTTGTGCGCTGACGAGGCAGACGTCGACTTTTTCGTCGCAGCCGACTCGCTAAAGTTCTCGGCACAGAGCATGATGGGCAAGATGGTGAACATCGAGGAGAGGGATACTTCAGAAGTCACAGAGATTCCTAACGTAACTATTCGAAACCCCGGCTTCGACGTGACCGAAGCCAAATACATCGACGCCATCATCACTGAAGAAGGAATCATGCCGCCGCAAGGAGCTTACCCGCTTCTCAAGGAAAAATACGGTTGGGAGCTTAAAGGTTGAAGATGAGCTTGGAAAGACTTGAAGTTAAAGGTAAAAAGGATAGTTACGCCTGGATTGACGTTGAAAAACCCTCCAAGGAGGAGTTGGACGAGTTGGGTGAAAAATACAACCTCCACCATCTGGCGCTTGAAGACTGTCTGAGCGAGCTTCAGCGGCCGAAGATTGAGGATTACGGGGAATACTCTTTCATCGTGGCCAAACACTTGTCATACAATCACAAGATCAGAAAAAGCCAGATAGCATTCTTCGTCGGGAAAAATTTTCTCATCACAATCCACAAGGAAAAACTCGACTTTCTCGCTCAAATCAGGAAAACCAAGCTTTCAGACGAAATATACAAGATTTCGGAGACGCCAGACTACAGCCTGTACCTGATACTAGACCAAGTAATCGACAACTACTTCAACGTGGTGGACACACTCTCCGATGAAATAGCCAAGATAGAGCAGACTGCAATCAAAAAACCGACACGGAAAGTGTTGGAAGACATCCTGAAAACCAGAAGAGAATTGATAAAGTTTCGAAGGCACGTGAGTCCGCTCAGAGAGGTTTTGCACGGAATGCAGGTGGGTGTTATGCCGGGTATCACCAAGGGCATGTCATTCTACTTCAGGGACTTGTACGACCACACAGTAAGGGTTATAGAGCTTACCGAAACGCAGCGGGAGCTCATCTCCGGAGTGCTTGAGACTTATCTTTCTTCCGTGTCGAATTCCATGAACGAGGTGATGAAGGTCCTGACGGTCCTTGCGTCCTTCATACTGCTTCCCACCCTGATTTCGGGGATATACGGGATGAACTTCATGTACATGCCGGAGCTCGGTTGGAGGCTCGGCTACCCGTTCGCTCTTGGAACGATGTTTTTTAGCGTCCTTTTTCTTTGGGTTTTTTTCAGGAAAAAACAGTGGATTTAAAGTTAAATGATTTCCGCAGTAATCTTCTTTCTAGGGGGGCTTGCACTCCTCCTTAAAGGCAGTGACTTGTTCGTCGACTCCTCAGTTCGGATTGCCAAGTACGCGGGAATTTCAGAGGTCGTCATAGGATTAACTTTGGTGGCGGTCGGCACGTCCCTTCCAGAGCTTGCCACCTCGGTCACGGCAGCATACTACGGGAACACGGGACTTGCCGTGGGAAACGTCGTCGGATCCAACATTGCGAACATGGGCTTAATACTCGGTATTTGCTCTTTCATAGCTGTGTTGAAGCTGGGTGAGGAGGTTTTCTACAGGGACGGATTCATAATGTTGGGAATAACGTTGATTTTCTACTGGTTCGCCTCTGACGGAGTCATATCCCCTCTAAACGGATTCGTATTGCTTGCCGTGTTTGGACTGTACATTTCATACCTTTTTCAGGCCAAACCGAAATTTAAAAACATTTTAAGGTTAAACGAGTTCATCTACCTCAACATCCCGGTCGAGCGCATCTTCGAGTTGGGCTTCTACAAAAAAATTGTTGAGAAGGGTTTAGACTCGATAAAGCATAGGGAGCTTGTTGACAGGAAACTCGGGTTAGGACTTCCAGAAAGCCGAATTAAAAAGGGTTTTAATGGGGCTACATACAGGAGGATTCTGGTAAAATACGAGGAGAAGCTTAGAAGACAGACATTAAAGGAGGTTTTTTGCATAATTGGGGGTATCGTCGGAATCTACTTCGGGTCAAAGTATATGATTTCCGGCGCAGTCGACATAGCCTCCTCGCTCGGAATCCCGGAAAATATCGTAGGTTTTACCTTAATCGCTGTTGGGACTTCACTTCCAGAGCTTTTCGTCTCGATCACTTCGGTTAAGAAGGGGTTCGGCAACATTATACTTGGAAACGTCATAGGATCCAACATAGCAAACCTTTCGCTTGTCGTGGGAGTCTCTTCTTTCGTCTCTCCGATAATTATCCCGGAAACCTCGATTTCAGTCACAATACCGCTTATGATAATCTTGTCTTTTGTGACCGTGCTTTTCATTAGGAGTGGATGGCAGGTTCGAAGGCGTGAAGGAATCTTCTTTTTGTTATCTTATGCTTCAATAATTATTTGGACGCTCCTAAGACTTCGATGAAACCGGGAAAAATATTAACTCAGCTGATTATCGAGAAGATGAAGGTTAGTATATCATTAAACAATAGTTTAATCCAGCCGATGTAGGGTAGCCTAACCCAACCCCTGGCCTTTAGCTGGGCTTCGTTTACGGGAAGCGCGATACCGCCGTTTAAGCCGCACTGGTCGGCTGAAGGATTATTGTCTCCTTTAGTCACATAAATATTGTAGGAACCACTGTCAGGGTATTTCGTATACGGGCATCCTTCAAGGCCTTCCCTGCAAATCCCAATGCTTTGAATTGTTTTCTTGATCGTTTGATCGGAAAGACAGACTAGAGCCCCTTCTGTCTGAACTACTTCCTCATTGTCTACCGAGATTACGCCCACCACCCGGTGGATTATCGGCTCTGTGGAGGAATACTGGTGTAAGTGAGCCAAGTCCCTCTCATAGATCACGACGTCTCCAAGTTTTGTGTCTGGAATAATGTGGTATTTGCCGGGTGAGACCGTGAAGATCATGTCCCCGCGGGCGAAACCGTTTTGAAATTTAAATGATTCTATTACCGAGGGGTCGTCAAGGTTGTCTGCAAGCCAGGTGTGCCATCCATCCCCGACATGTAGCATGCTGCCTGAGGTTACGACGACCAGGGGTACGAGTGTTTTTGAGCCGAAAAGCATTTTCAAAACGATGATTAAGACGAGCACTGTCACTCCGACTTCTATCAAGTCCTTGATCCAAAGCCATAGAGTATTTAGTAAACCGGGGTTTTTACCGTCATCAGCCCTGAAATTCTGTCCGCCATTCATTTTAAAAAGATTTTATTAATTGCAATCTCATGAATAAAAGACATGGATTTTAAGGGACTCGAAAAAGAGGTTTACGCGAATGTGTTTAAAAGGCTTCCATTATTGATTACTTCAGGAAGCGGAAGCTACGTGTGGGATGATGACGGAAGGAAGTACCTCGACTTTTACGCGGGGATTGCCGTAAACTGCTTAGGCCACGCACACCCCCGCCTTACGAAAGTGATCGAAGAGCAGTATAAAAAACTCGCTCATGTTTCAAACTGGGTTTATACGAAGCCGCAGCTTGAACTTGCTGAAAAGCTTTTGGATTTGACGGGACTGGAAAAAGTTTTTTTTACGAACGACGGCTCCGAGTCTGTTGAATGCGCGCTGAAACTGTCCCTGGCAAATTCAGGTAAAAACGAGTTTATCGCCATGAAGCATGCGTTTCACGGGCGGACTCTAGGAGCGCTCTCTCTCACATGGGGGGACAAGTACGTCGACCCCTTCTCACAGTACATGAAGAGGGCTACTTTCGTGGATTACGGTGACGTAGATGCAGTGAGCGAGGCTATCGGCAAAGATACGTCGGGTGTTTTCGTCGAACCCGTTCAGGGCGAGGCTGGAGTCCTCGTGCCTCCGAAAGGGTACTTGAAGGCTCTTGCCGATGTGACTGAGGATAAGGGAGTGCATTTGATAGTTGATGAAGTGCAAACCGGTTTCGGGCGGACTGGTAAGATGTTCGCCTTCGAACACGAAAAGATAAGGCCAGACATCCTCTGTCTTTCAAAGGCTATGGGCAACGGCTTTCCGATTGGGGCTTGCGTCTATGAGGGCATGGATTTTTCCGGGGGACAGCACGGAGGAACTTTTCTTGGAAGCCCGCTTGCGTGCGCGGTAGCCAGTGAAGTGATAAGTGTCATCGAGGATGAGAACCTTGTTGAGAATTCAAGGATTATGGGAGAATACCTTGAAGAGGAGATTTCAGGGTTAGGTTTAAAATCTCACGGAATCGGGTTAATGAGGGGTGTGGACGTAAGTGACGGGGAAAAGACGGTGTTGGATTTGATCGCGAAAGGAGTCCTCACCATTTATTCAGGAAATGTGGTCCGAGTATTGCCTGCGCTTAATATAGGGAAAAAACATATTAATGAATTCATTGAAGCACTCTCAGAGGTGATTTAGGATATGCTAGACCATGACCTTGTTGCAAGGATTTACGTGAAGCTTCCGCTAACAGACTGTGGCGAGTGTGGACTGCCCGCGTGCAGGGAGTTCGCCGAAAAAGTCGTGGTCGGGGAGAAAACAGTTTTTGACTGCACCCAATTGGAAAACGACATTGCGCAAGAGATATCGCTTATGATCGACGAGTACTTGAGATGATTCTGGCTAGAAGCGAGATAAAAAAAAGGGTCGGATCGGACGGATTAATATCAGATTACTCTGATGACTGTCTTGAAAGCTGCGGCTACGATCTTCGATTCAAAAAAGCATACAAAATCGAGTCCGATTCGTTTATGGGTGTATCCGAGCGGAAAACCCCTGAAGTAGCCGAGATTTTAGTAGACCCGATTGTGATTAAGCCTAAAGAATACATTCTAATTGAAACACTTGAAGCGGTGAAAATGCCGGATGATCTTATGGCAAGAATCCTCCCGAGGTCGAGCATATTTAGGATGGGCTGCATTCTAGCGACTGCAGTGGTTGACCCTGGATTTCAGGGGACGCTTACTATGGGGTTGTTCAACCAGTCGGAATACGACTTCACTTTGGAGAAGAAATCCAGGA
>JBDRAY010000094.1:0-18188 GCA_043823295.1 Methanobacteriota archaeon
AAGCTTGATAGTCTACAAGGAGTTACAGCTGCCTCAGTGGAGGAGAAAGACGAGCCAATTCAAAGCGAGGGGGAAGGGGAGGCTGAAGACGCCTTCGCCTTCATGTTCGGTTGAAATGACGAAACTTGAAGTAGATTTTGGTTGGAAAGATGCTGAAAAGTTCATCGAAATTTGCGGGGAAGCGAAAATCAAGCCCAATGACTTGATTCATACTTTTATTAGAGCGGTTGTGGAATACTATTCGGAAACACCCCAGCTTTTACGTGAGTTTTCTGGCGAAAAATTTTTTCCCGCGCCGATAATGGAAACTGTTTACAGGTTTAATGAGAAAACCGAGAAGATTGAGAGGCTTGGGTTGACTGGGAAGGGAAAGCTTCTGAAACTTGAGGAGGCGACACCCAAAACCATTAAATCTGAGGTGGAATCCATGCAGGATTCTTTAAGGCATTACTTCAAATATTTAGGAGAACAATAGGGTAGCATGAAAGTTATTCCGGCAGTAGACATTTTAGGGGGTGAATGCGTGCAGCTTGTGGGAGGAGACCCTAAAACGAAAAAATCCTATGGAGATCCCATTGAGGTGGGATTGGGGTGGATTGAGAAAGGAGCGAGGATACTGCATATAGTTGACCTTGATGCGGCATTGGATATCGGAGAAAACCACAATACAATAAAAGTTTTCCGGAGTAAGACGAGCGCGCCGATGTTTGTTGGAGGGGGGATCAGAGACAAAAACAGGGTGGATGAGCTCGTGCACTTAAGTGTTGACAAGATAATTTTAGGTACCAACGCCATCAAAGACATTGGAAAAGACTTTGAGTTTTTAAAATTGGTTTGTGATTGGTACGGAAAAGAAAAGTTCATAATCTCTGTAGACTCGAAAGACGGATACGTTGTTACTAAAGGCTGGCAGGAAAAGACTAAGATTAAGACTGGGGATGCCATAAGACAGCTTGAACCATATTGTTGGGGTTTTTTATACACTGACGTTGATGTGGAAGGTCAGATGAAGGGGTCTCGAATTGAGAGAATACGAGATGTTCTAGACGCGTCATCGCTTCCGGTGATAGCTTCAGGCGGGATTAAGAGCCAAAAAGAGATTGACGCTTTAAAGGCTGAGGGTGCTTGGGGTGTTATTGTAGGTAAAGCCTTGTATGAAGGGAAGATTCCTATAGAAGTTTTGGGTGAATACAGGTAAAACAAAAAGATGCTTGTTGACTCCCACTGTCATTTAACTTTTACTCAATTCGACGAGGATCGGGGAGAAGTTATTGAGCGTGCGGTCAAATCGGATGTTTTGATTGTGAATTCTATCGTAAGTCCCTTGGAAGTGGATGATGCATTAAAACTTTCAGGGGCGTTTGATAACGTTTATTCAACTCTGGGTTTAAGTGCCTCCTGCTTAGATGATGGTGATGTTGAGGAGACCATGAATCTTATAAGGCAAAGGCGTGAAGAAATCGTCGGTTTGGGCGAGGTTGGATTAGATTACTATTGGGTTAAAGGTGAGGGAGAGCGAGCGGTATTGAAAGAAAATTTTGGAAAATTTATCGAACTGTCGAAAGGATTGGACCTTCCATTGGTAGTGCACTCAAGAGATGCGGAAGCCGACTGCATAAAAATGCTCGAGAAACATGACAAGCCTGCATTAATGCATTGCTTCTCGGGAAGGCTTGAGCAAGCTTTGAATGCTATTGAAGTAGGGTGTCTGATTTCAATACCAACGAATGTGGTGTATGTTAAGAAAAGGCAGGAATTGGCAGGCGAGATTCCAGTTGAATCACTGGTTCTTGAGACTGACGCACCGTACTTATCTCCAATCCCAAAGACGAGGAACGAGCCCATAAACGTTGTCAAGGCTGCCCAGAAAATTGCCGAGATCAAGGGGATTTCATTCGAGGACGTGGCGGATTCTACAACAGAGAATGCGAAAAAGTTTTTCAGGATTTAAGCCTTGCACAAAAAGTAGGTGTTTTTAGCGACTTTTTATGCGGGAGAACATTCTGCACAGAAGGTGGTGTTTATAGGGTGTTATTCTTAATCGATTATTAGGTGGTTGGTTTGTGGAATTCGAAAAAGGTAGCACTATTTTTGATTCTACTAGTTGGGGTTGTATTGTGAAAAGAAATCTTAGAACCTTGATCTGTGTGGTTTTGAGTGTTATCTTACTGTCTCTTGTTTCACTTTATTTGATTGATTCTATCAGTGATAAAACATGGTTATCTATTGGTGATATTCACTGCGGGTGGAATCCGTGGGCCTCGATCATAGCGGAGAAGTCGTTATCCTTACCAATGGCTGTTAAGGAATATTACCTTGCAACATTAGGAGTAGAAATATTCGATGTGAAAACCATCCACTGGTACCTGGCATGCTCTGCTTGTGATTGTTCTACAGGTTATGTTAGGGTTCTTGTATCGAAGAACGATGAAACCAAGATGCTCAATTCAGGATTTCAAAAAATAAGCAGACTAAAACTTTATTATGATATAACATGGACCAAAAGAAAAAAGGGATATTATTAATTCAAGAAATGACTTTTTGTGCAGATTGCTGACTTTTTGTGTAGGATTCACTTATTGTGCAAGGCTCAGGATTTAACCTCGTTTTTATTTCAACGCCTCCAATAAGAATAACCTTAAAATGAAAAACAATAAACCCTCAACGTATGCGAAAGCTGGAGTTGACATAAGACGCGAAGAGCTTGCAATAAAAGGCATTAGCGGTTGGTTGGAGAAGACTTTCAAGTTTCGGGAAGGGAAAATTGGCGCAGTAATGAAGGGGATTGGAGGCTACGCAAACCTAGTCGATCTCGGCGAATACGCGCTTGCAATGACGACGGACGGAGTTGGGAGTAAAGTACTGGTTGCTCAGGAATTGGATAAATACGATACAGTTGGTATAGACTGTATCGCCATGAACGTTAATGACCTGATTTGCGTTGGTGCCGAACCGATCGCTCTCGTAGACTACCTTGCAGTGGAAAGTGTTAATGAAAAGATTACTAGTGAGATTTCGATAGGACTGTATGAAGGCGCCCAGCAAGCTGAAATAACAATTGTTGGGGGGGAGACCGCGACACTACCTGACGTGATCCGGGGTGTAGACAAGAAGGGATTTGATCTGGCCGGAACCGCGGTCGGAGTAGTGAAAAAGGATAAGATAATCACCGGGGAAGACATTATTGTGGGAGACAAGGTTGTTGGAATTCGAAGTAACGGCATACACTCAAACGGGCTTACATTAGCTAGAAAAGTCCTTCCGAAAAACATGTGGAGCCAGCTTTTAAAGCCAACCAGGATTTATGTCAGAGAGGTTTTAAGCATTATAGACGAGTTCCCAGTTCACGGGCTAGCGCACATTACGGGAAGCGCATATCTTAAGCTTCGAAGGATTACGGAACACGGGTTCATACTCGATAACCTGCCTGAACCAGGCATGATATTCAAGAAGATACAGGAGTTGGCAAACATAACAGACGAGGAGATGTACAAGACTTTCAACATGGGCATAGGATTTTGCGTTATCACAGACGAGGAAAGCGCGAAATCGATAGTCGAGAAATACAAAAGCGAATACAAGCTGGATATAATCGGCACAGTAGTCGAAGAACCTGAAGTAACCATAAAAAGAGGAGACCTTGAATTTAAGTTGAAGTAAACCGAAATATTAAACTAGGTGAGATAAACATGCCTTTAACTGAAGTCGAAAAAATATGGATGAACGGTAAGCTCATAGACTGGGCTGATGCTAAAGTTCACGTGCTCACTCACGCCTTACATTATGGTAGCGGAGTCTTTGAGGGAATACGCTGCTATAATGCGAAGAAGGGTCCTGCAGTATTCAGGCTAGTCGACCATATGGAAAGGCTTTTAGATTCCGCGAAAATCTATTTCATGGACTTGCCGTATAGTGTTGGTGAGTTGTGCGAGGCGGCCAAAGAGGTTGTTAGAGTCAACAAGCTTAAGGAGTGCTACATCCGCCCCATCGCATTTAGGGGTTGCGGGGAGATGGGTTTGAATCCGTTAAACGCTGTCATAGACGTTGCGATTGCAGCCTGGCCTTGGGGTACTTACTTGGGTGAGGAAGGGTTGGAGAGGGGAATCAGGGTTAAGATTTCCAGCTACGAAAGAATCAACGCAAACGTGATGCCGCCCGCAGCCAAGGCGACCGGACAATACTTAAACTCCATACTTGCGAAAATAGAGTCCTTAAAAGCAGGATACGATGAGGCGTTAATGCTTGACAACCGGGGCATGGTCAGTGAAGGCCCGGGAGAAAATATTTTTATGGTTAAAGAAGGATTTCTCTACACACCACCTTCGCATGCGAGCATCCTACCAGGTATTACGCGAGACAGCATAGTAAATCTTGCAGGGGATATGGACATGCCGGTTTGCATAACCGACATTGACAGGAGTATGGTCTACACTGCTGACGAGTTGTTTTTCACCGGCACGGCCGCGGAAGTCACACCCATCCGGGAAGTCGACGGAATAGGAATAGGAAAGCCAGGACCAATCACGAAAAAACTCCAGAAAAAGTTCTTTGAAGCCGCAAAAGGAAAAGACAAGAAACACGAAGACTGGTTAGACTACGTTTGAAGTTTATACCTCCATTTAGTGGTCAGGGAATAATATGCCCGTCTTAAAACAAAGAAGCATTGGATGTGTTGAAGTAAACGCTCGAAATGTTTATGATGATTCAAAAGTCGTTATGCTTGTGCCTAAAGAATTCTCAGTTGTATTTGGTGTTGATGGATTCGTTATTAACAGAATGCCGGGTTACCAGAGGACTTTCGAGTCAGCTGTAAGAAGGTCTGAAGCAGCCTTAGGTTATTTGATTGAAGTCGATCACCCTCAAAGGGATAAAATCTTGCGGGGGACCTCTCCTGAAGAGGCAGAGGGGGGATTAGTCTGTGAAATCGAGCTTTTCCATGGGGGTGTGACACGAATCAACCGTATTCCAGCCCACAATGACGGGTCATGGTATTCTAAGACCAAGTTGCCTGAAGGAACTCGGTTAGAGTCATCAGTAGTGCAGGTAAGTTTTGGTCAGAAGCATGTAGCTGAAGACGAAATTGGGTTGTTAGAGTAGTCAGTTTATTACTGTCCCAGTAAAGGATTCCCCATTTATCACGTCTTTTAGGTTTTCTAAGTCGTGCCCGTGAAGGATTATGGTTTTTACTTTTGAGCGGATTATTGACTCTACCGCCATCTTGTCCATGAGCGCGTAGTTGCCGGGGGATTGGGGGATTTTTGATACCTTCTCTAGGAGGTTTTGAGCCGTCATTTCGGAAATGAGTTTTGCATCTGTATTTGTTTTTGGGTCCTTGTCGTAGACGCCTTCAATGTTTGAGGCGTTTATGAACAAGTTTGCATTGGTTTTTTCGGCGATTTCTGCGGCAACGGCGTCTGTCGAGTGGTTGGGGTCGGTCCCTCCCATAACCACGATTTCTTTCGACTTGGCCTGCGCGATCGCTTCCGCTACTGTCTGAGGTATCTGCCTGTTTGCCCGCTTCCCAATCGCAGATGAGAGTAGAAGCGCGTTCAAGCGTGTGGCGTAAATGCCAAGCCAGTCAAGAAGTTCGTCAGAGGCGTTAAGTTTTCTTGCGGCTTGCTGGTATTTCCTAGCGATTTTTCCCCCGCCCACAACCACGTAAACCTTGTGTTTTTGGGTTAATTCCCTTAAAAAATCTGTGACTTCCTCTAGAAAACTCTGATCTATTTCATCAGGAGCTAGTATGCTTCCCCCCAGCGAGAAAACAATATTCATCGTATTTTATTAGCCTTGTGTAAATAAAATAGTGGAGAGTTTAAGGTGAGTGAATTACTTGATTTACTGGTTTTCGGGGATACGGCAATAGACTATTTTTATGAAGTGGATTCGTTTCCAAAGATGAATACGGCAGCTGAAATATTTAATAGTCGAAAGTTTTACGGGGGTATGGGAGCAAATACTGCCGTTGTTGCGAAATCTTTGGGTTTGAGTGTTGGTCTTGTCTCGGTTATTGGAACGGATGTTGAAGACTACCGGAGGTACTTGGATAACTTGGGGATTGAATTACATTTGAAGGGTGTTTTCGGAGACACGACTCAATCGCTTTTCTTCAAAAATAACGGCTCGCAAATCAGTTTCTTCTACAAGGGAGTGACCGAAAAACTAGATGAATTAGAGCCGGGCAAAACGTTTGAAAAAGAATTGATTAAGCGAACTAGCACGGTTTATCTCGGAAGAACATACTTAAACTTGCAGAAAAAAGTTGTAAAGTCATGTAGGAGCAAGTTTTTAGTATATAATCCGGGATATGGAGTTTTCGAGTTTACGACCATACCTGAAGACTTCAAGCAGATTTTGTCTAAGACTTCCGTCTTGATTTTAAACCAGCATGAACTAGACCACCTTATGGTTTTAGGTTTTAAGATTGGGGGTTCTCACGGACCCAAAACAACGATTATTACCAAGGGGGCTAAAGGTTGCTCGGTTTACGGTAGAAACACTGAAGTTGATATCGGCGGTTTTAAAACGGACGTGATTGACGCTTCAGGCGCAGGTGATGCCTTTAATGCAGGCTTTATTGCCGGGCAGGTTAAGGGTTATGACATCTTCGATTCCGTAAGATTTGGGAATGCGACTGCGTCATTTATTGTTGAGGCGTGGGGTTGTCAGACAAATCTTCCAGACTGGGATAAAGTCAAAAACCGGTTTAACAGCATAAAATGAGTGGATGGATTGCGTTTGATTGCGTTGGAAAGAGTGTTGAAAAGACAAGTGATTTGTTGTTCAAGTCTTTTAATCTTAAATTTTGGCTTAAGCTTGCATTAGTTGTTTTTTTAATAAATGGGAGCGTTGGAAACGGCCTTAATTTACGTTTTTATGAATTTGATTCTGGGAATTTTGATTTGATGCAGTATCTCCCCATCTTGATTGTAATTACACTATTGCTCGTATTGATTGTTGTTTTTTTCACTTTTATCGGTAATGTAGCTGTATTTGTGTTTCTTGATTCTGTTTTGAAAAGAAGCGTTAAACTAGTGGATGGATTGTACGAGAATCTTGGCAGGGGATTAAAATTGTTTTTGTTTATGATTTGTTTGTCGATAATTTTCATTGTTTTCACGGGAATTTTATTCATTCCATTAATACTTATTTTACAGTTACTGTCAGGTGGTTTGAAATTCGCACTAATTTTAGTTTACGGTTTCATTGCATCCATAATTTTATTCACAGCCTTGATTTTTTTGAGTGTTGTGGGTTTATTCACGGTTGATTTTGTAGTACCCTTGATGTATAGTAAGGGTGAGGGTATCCTCGACTCTTGGAAGAGTTTATTTGCGGTCATAAAAAAGAATCAAGGACAATTCGTGATGTATGTGATTGCGAGAATACTATTAGGGATTGCAACCGGGATTTTATCCGCAATTTCTGGTTTCATCTTGGTTTTCATTCCATTTTTCATTATCGGGATTATTGTTGCAGTTATCTCTGAATCGGGAAACCTACTATTTTCAAATCCAGCAATACTTGTTTCTTCCGGAATGATAATATTTTTAATAGCGATGGTTTTAGGATATTTGATGTCAATAATCCTACTTCCAATATACGTATTCTACAGGTATTTTAGCCTTATTTTCATAGGAAAAATCATTCCAGAACTTGAGTTTTTCAAAGGGAAAAAAGAGGCTGATGAACCGAAAGTAAAGAAGGAACTTTACGTTGAGGTTGAGTGAATGAAAGCATACGTTGTTGGAGGATCAGGTTACACGGGTCGTGAGCTTATAAGAATCCTCGAATCTCATCCGAAAGTCGAAGAGATTAAGGTATCCTCTACGAGATTTTCCGGGAAGAAAGTGTCTGACGTTCATAAAACTCTCACGACAAGCCTTGTTTTCGAAGAGTTTAATGCATCAAGTGCAAATAGTTGCGACGTTGCTTTCTGTTGTGTGCCGCATACTAAGGCCATGGAGATAGTAAGTAAGCTTGAAACAAAGGTTATTGATTTGAGCGCCGACTTTAGGTTGAAGGATGTTTCAGTTTATGAAAAGTTTTACGGTGTCAAACACTCGAATCCAAAACTCGTGAAAAATGCAGTGTATGGCCTTCCCGAGTATTATCGCAAGGAGATTAAGGAGGCTAGGATCGTTGCAAATCCAGGGTGTTATCCCACTGCAGTAGTGTTAGCTGTGAGACCTTTAATTGAATCCTTCAACGTGCAAAGTGTAATCGCGGATGCGAAAAGTGGGGTTTCAGGGGCGGGAATGGTTAAGGAAGATGAGTATCAAAAGTTTGTGAGAGATGAGAATTTTAAGGCCTACAAGCTAACAACACACCAGCACGCTCCGGAAATAGACCAGGAGGTGGGTTTTCCTGTTTTTTTCACACCGCACCTCGCCCCATTAAATCGGGGAATTTTCACAACAATACACGCCTTAACAGCTGCGAATCCGCAAGAAGTTAAGAAATGCTATGAGGAAAAATACAAGGATGAACCCTTTGTGAAATTAGTAAAAGAGCCTGATGTCGCCTCGGTCAGAAATACGAACATGTGCCAGATTGGAGGGTTTGAATCCGACGGGAAGCGACTCGTCATCACAGCCGCAATCGACAACCTGGTTAAGGGAGCGAGCGGGCAGGCAGTGCAGAACATGAACCTGATGTTTGGGTTCAAAGAGACGAGTGGGTTAGTTTAGTTGTTTTTTCTGGGTCTTCCATCTTCCCCTCCTAAACCAGGCGACTGCAACAATAAATGCGATTAGGGATGAAAATAGTATTCCGTACCATATTCCTTGGATGCCCATGGTTCTTGAAAGAAGGTATGCTAGTGGGATATTGAATATTATCACCCTGATTATTGTTAGGGCGAGCGATGGTAGGGCGTGGCCGGAGCCTAAAAAAGCCCCGGAGATTACGATGCTAAGTCCGACAAAAAAATACGAGATTGGGACGATTCGGAGAAAGCTAGACCCGTATGAGACTACGAGAGGGTCATTGTTGAATAGCATGATAATCTGTCTTGAAAATATCATAAAGAATAATCCGAGTAATGCCATGCAAGCAGTGGCGAAAAGCCCTGCTTTGTAGGTCATTTCTTCAGCCCGCTTAAATTGCCCGGCACCCACGTTTTGGCCTACTAGGGAGACAACCGAGATTGACACTCCAAGAGCTGGGAGGATTGCAAGACTATCCAGGCGGAAGCCGATTCCAAAGGCTGCGAGAGCTTCAGTCCCGAAACCGGCAACAATTATTGTTAAAAGAAACATTCCAATACTCATTGAAAGGTTCGAAATAGATGATGGTACTCCAACACTGAATATGCCCTTCACGTATTCGAGGTTGAAGGAAAATTTGTGAAGCTTTATCTTAAGCCAAGTCTTATCCATGAAAAAGTAGGCGAATATGATTAGCATCCCAAAAGCCCTAGCAGCAATAGTCGCAATAGCCGCCCCCTTAACACCCCAACCCAAAGTGAAAATGCAGATGGGATCCAAGATGATATTTAAGATGGCTGCAGCCCCCATACCGTACATTGGAAACTTCATCTCGCCTTCACCACGGATTATGCTGTTTCCGACCATAGCCAGAAAAAAGATGGGGGAGCCGAGAAGAATGATGTGGATGTAGTCAAGTGCCAGATCATTTACGACTTCTGTCACACCCATCAAAGAGAAAAGAAAACTTGTGGAGGCAATACCACCGACCATGAAAAAAATTGAAAGAGCAATTGCGAGAACAAGAGCGTGTTCCGCGACCTCACCCGCCTTGACGTAGTTTTTCGCCCCGAAACATCGGGCGATTAAGGAGGTTGAGCCGACACCCAAGCCCGTTGCAAGAGCAATTATGAGGAATACTACTGGAAAACTCACGCTTACCGCGGCAAGTGCGTCTGCACTTATTTTCCCGACAAAGTATGCGTCAACAATGTTGAAGGCGCTCTGCAGTGTGAAGGCGACGACCATAGGCCATGACGTCGACAAAATAGTCAGTAAAACAGACCCTTCAGTTAGATCCTTAGCCATCCAAGAGAAAAGGTAGTAAGCCTTAAAAAATCAGTCGTTCCTCTTAGCTTCAAGTTTCAGAAGTTTCCCGTGCAAATCCCGAAGAAGAGGAGCCCCAATGTCCTCATCGATTTTCCCAGACTTGATTTTACGCCTCAAAAGCTTAATCTGCTCGGAAACCTCCCTTATCTCGTATTCAAGACCTGAAGCAACCTGTCTTTTAGTCTGCTCTTTAGGGACTTGTTTTCCGATAACATCCCAAAGCTCAGTATAAAGGTCTTTTTCACCGCTTTGTTCAAGTTGTTTTTCAGCAAGCCTATACCAGGCGGGAAGAGTTGAAGATCGTGTATTTATAACTTCCATAAAATCCGAGAAATCCACTTTCCGTTCGAGCTTGCCCGAAAGCGCCTCAGCCCAAGGCCGCTCTAAAGCCAAATCCACGCAAGTTTTAACGTCCGCTGAAGAAAAACCCTCCATGAATCCAGACAATTTCTTGAAATCCAATCCAGTTTCAACCTGCTTGCCCTGAGTGTGTAAACGAAGAATCTCGGATCTCGTTTCAGCGTCAGGGGCTGAAACAAAAACCTGTTCCGTAAACCTTCCAGCACGTCTAACTGCAGGATCAACAGCCCACGGAGCATTCGTAGATGCCAAAACCATAACTCCCTCACGATTTTTGAAGCCGTCAAGTTCAGTCAGAAACTGGTTTACAAGAGTCCTAGATTTCCCGGCAGCCTCTCGTCTCGGAGCTATCGCATCAAGCTCATCAAAGAAAATTATTGAAGGAGTGTTTCGAGAAGCCCGCTCAAAAATCGCGTTAAGCCTTCGCTCGCTTTCACCCACTTCTTCACAGAGAATGTCGGTGATTTTCACGTTGAAAAAAGTTGCATTACATTCTCCGGCAGTAGCCCGCGCAAGATATGTTTTACCGCAACCAGGCGGACCGTAAAAGAGGATTCCACCCCCCACATCGCGAGAGTACTTCGCGGAAAGTTCTGGTTTGGTTAAAGGGTAAACTATGGTTCTTTTGATTTTTTCCTTGGCTGAAGACAAATCCGCAACATCCTTAAACGTTAATTTGGGCTTGACTGCAGCCTCAATACCGCCAGCATACTTCATGATGTCTTCCAACATGTTTGAGAAAACCTCAGCCTCACCACTCTCATTAATCTGGGTTAAAGCAAGCTTAAACCAGGGAGGAAGAGAACTATTTCGCTCTTCTATTGCGGAAATGAAGTCTTGTTGATTCGCCTTTCGAGCCGTCGCGCCGGAAAGAGCCTCAGCCCAAGGCTTGTCAATCGCGTCATCGCATACAGCCTTAATGTCAGCGCTAGAGTATCCTTCAGTCAATTTTGAAAGTTGCTTGAAGTCGACGTTAGAGGATATTGGACGGTCCCGAGTATGGATTTCGAAAATCTTTTCTCGAACATCCTTCCCGGGAGGTGGAACATATATCTGGTCGGTTAAACGTCCAGCCCGCCTTAAGGCAGGATCAACATCCCAAGGAGTGTTAGTAGAAGCCAAGACCATGACACCTTCACGGTCTTTGAAGCCGTCAAGCTCTGATAAAAACTGGTTTACCAAAGTCCGGGATATTCCGGCAGACTCCCTTCTGGGAGCCAGGGCATCAATCTCGTCGAAAAATACGATTGCCGGAATGTTTTGATAAGCCCGTTCGAAAACGTACTTAAGGTTTTTTTCAGGGTCTCCAATCTCGCTTGAAAGAATGTCAGTGACTTTGATGTTGAAGAATGTTGCATCACATTCGCCGGCAGTAGCCCTTGCAATGTAGGTTTTCCCGCAACCAGGAGGACCATAAAGAATGGCACCTCCACCAACCTTTTTCTTGTATTTCCTGGCAATCTCCGGTTTAACGAGAGGATTGATGATTGAGTTGGTGACCTTATCCTTGACATCCTCCATATTCGCAACATCAATAAATCTGAGTTTGGGCTTAACCTCCTGGTCAACACCACCTGCATGCCTTAAAATTTGACGCGACAAATCAGCAAACAACTCAACTTCCCCGCTTTTCCTGATCTGCTTTTCAGCCTGCTTGTACCAAGCAGTCAAAGAACTAGGCCTTACACCCAAAACAATCAAGAAATCATTCATAGTCGCCTTACGCGCGGGAGCGCCCTTTAAAGCCTCCGCCCAAGGAATCTCAAGAGCATCATCGCAAACAGCCTTGATATCAGCACTGGAATAACCTTCAGTAAGCTCTCCAAGCTTCTCAAGATCTACTTTAGATGAGACGGGCCGCTTTTTCGTGTTCAATTTGAAAATCTCAAGACGAGTCAAGTAATTTGGGGGAGGGATGAAAATCAGATCTGCAAATCTTCCAGGCCTTCTAAGGGCTGGATCAAGATCCCATGGAACATTAGTGGAACCAAGAATTAGAACATTCTCAGAGTAATTTTCAACGCCATCCATCTCCATTAAAAACTGGTTCACAATAATCCTTGAACTAGATCCTGCACTATCACGCCGCTCAGCCAACGCGTCAATCTCGTCGAAAAACAGGATGCAGGGAGCACTCTTGCTCGCTGTCGAAAAAACCTCGTGAATGTTTTTTGCTCCGGCCTCATCACCCCCTGAAATTATGTCTGAAGTGTTTATGTTGAAGAAGTTTAGTCCGCATTCACCCACAGTAGCCCGTGCGATATAGGTTTTACCACAGCCGGGAGGGCCATAAAAGAGAATCCTTCCCCCACCCTTCTTCTCATATTTTTTAGAGACTTCAGCGTGTTGGAGGGGGTAGATTATTGCCTCCCTAATCTTCTCCTTAACCTCCTTTAAATCCGCAACGTGAGAGAAGTTTATTGTGGAGGCCTCAATCGGAACCGAACCCCCGGCACCCATCTCAGTTGAAAATGAAATGGGTTCAAGCTTCACTTCAGAGGGAAAGCCAGTCTTAAGTCTCTTGTAGCCTTTCGGACAGGCGAGATATTTGATTTCCGTTGCAGGACCCTCACCGCCCTTATGCTCAACTATTGCATAGGGTAAGTACACAAGCCCCTTAAGTATTACTTTTCCACCGAAGAATTGGCCTAATACCTCAGCGACTCTGTCATGGTTGAATTGAATCGGATCTTTTATGTAATCATCGTCTCCCATATCGGATATGTGCAAAGCAGCGCCTAGATCATACCTTAGGTTTGAAAAAACTGGGAGGTGAAAACCCAACCGTACATAATACCGGTGCATTATTATGTCGTCTTCAAGGTAGTATCTTAAGAAATTGAACATCTGACTTGACTCCCTCTCATAAGTTTCGATAAAACCTTCATTTTTAAGTTCTGCGACTACTTCACGATCGAGTTGGTCGTAGGGAATGCTCCCATACTCGTATAATTGGCCTAATGTGGTGATTATCACGTCCTTGTAGTCGATTATTTGCCGTACTAGACCGTCTTTAACGAGCTTGGGATCCTTGAAGATACTGCCTCTTTTAGTGTAGTATAAGTCGCAATGTGATAAGTCGACGTAAAAATTGTTTTCTCTTCGGTCAAAAGAAGTTGTCTTGAAAAAAACCCCTTTTTTTACTTCCTCAGTTCTCGATACCTTAAAAACTCCTAAGGGTGCATAACGTTTTGTTACGGACCCTTGAGCGGATTTCAATATTTTTTCTTCGATGTCTTCAGGTATTGTGAAGGCCTGAGTTTGAACTTTTGTAATCTTCATGATGTGAAAGGATATTTGAGTTTGTTTTTTTATATGACGTGATTGTATTTTTAAATTCAGGTGAAGATATTTTAAGTGTTATTGTTCTTTGAGGTTGATTTATGGAATTATTCAAGAAAAATATTGGAGATTACTTGGACGTTTTGAAGACGCCGATTGTATTGTTAATTGCTTTGTCTGTTATTCAATTTGTGGTGAGAGTAATAGGGTATTTTCTGAAAAACGGGATAATAAGAATTCTGGGGTGGGTTATTCTAGCATTTATGGAATTGTTCTGGCTCCTCATCCTGATTTACGTTAGCTGGATAGTTATCCACTCGAAAAGATGGGACGCAATGAATACCCTTTTTGTGGGGGTAATTTTTGGATTAATCGGCGGATTGGTCGTAGGAATCGGCCTTGTTTTTGGAAATATTGTAGCCTTGATACTTTCCGATAGTTGGACTCTGTTTAAAGTCGGGGTCTGGTCCCTGGCAATAACGGTTTTAATACCGATAACAATGTGTGTTTTCGGAGGGTTTATATCCGGGATAATTGGTATAGTATTGGAAAACAGGGGGTAAAAAAATGCATGTCGACTATGGAGTGTGTGTGAAAAAAGGAATTGATGTATTCAAGGATAATGCACTAGCTTTTATAATAGCGACTTTCATTGCAATAATTGGTATGATACCAGTCATCACTGCACCACCTCTTATCGCAGGACTTTTTTACATGGCAGACAAGGGAATGAAGGGTCGGAAAGTTGAGGTAAGCGATATCTTCGAGGGATTAGACTATCTTATACCATCACTTATTTATGGATTAATCGTCCTTGTGGGACTTATGGTCTTCGTAGTTCCTGGTGTAGTGATACTAATCCTTGGAATCTACGCCATGCCAATACTAGTAATAGACAAAGTTGACGGGCTTACCGCTGTTAAAAAGGCCTTGAACTTTGGTAAAGAAAACTTCCTCGATGTTTTAGGAGTGTCATTTATGACAATGGTTCTCGTTATTGTGGGCGAATCCGTATTTATGGTCGGAAGCCTTATAACGATTCCAATTGCAATTATTGCGATAACAAAGGCGTATGAAGTGTCAATGAGCTAGTTCAGCAGGGTGCTGGTTGCACCCTTATTCTTATTTTTTTTATGTTTTATTTCCACTGATTTTATTTTTCCGCCTCGGTCGGCGATGGATGTTACGACTATGTTTAATGCCTGGTCTATTGCAAGCTGGCTTTTCCCGGTGACTTCGATGAACAAGTTTTTTGTTTCTTCAGTAATTTTTGTTAATTCCCCGTTAATGATTGGTGGAAATGATAGGACATTTTGTTGCGAGTCCACGATGATTGGGTATTTTTCGGCCCATTCAAGTGTGAATGCGTAGTCTACACCCTTAGGGTGTTTTTCCAAGATTTCGATTAAATTCATTTCATCTTGAGTATCCAATGGTATAAAAGAGATGCTGTCTGGTTTGACTGCCTTGTAAGTGTAGGGTGGAGTAAGTTTGTCGGAATCATGGACTCCTATCGCAACCTTAACCCTGTTTCTTCCGTGAGTTATGTGAAGCTTTTCCTGAACGTTCATAAGAGAGCGTAACCCAAAATCGTGTATTTTAACACCGTCTATTTGGGCTGCGCAAACAAAAGGCCTGATTTTTTCAACTGAGGGGTCAACATACAATGTTATGTCAGATTTTAAAACTTCATAATCAATAAAGCCTTTCTCAAGGCCGAAAAAACCCTTAAACGCGCGTACGAAACCTTCTATACTTAGCATGTCAGGCCTGTTTGGAAAAACCTCTAAAACCACCTTTTCTTCATCAATTTCCTCAAGGCTTACTCCAATCATGGGGATAGATTCCTCAAGCTCGGTCAGTGACAAATCCTTTCCCCCCAGAAGGTTAAGCAAATCTTCTGTTACGAATTCTACTGTTGGCATTTTGTACTTTTTTTAACTCATTCAAATACATCTATATTAGGATGAGGTGATTTAAATGAAGGTTCTTATCGCGGGGGGAGGGACTATGGGACGCGAAATTGCAAAAGCCCTTCCAGACCATGAGATAATAATTATTGAGGAGAATCCTGACGTATGTAACAGGGACTCAAACGAACTTAACGCGACAGTACTGTGTGGAGACTGCAATAAAGTACATATGCTCAAAGAAGCCGGCTTTGAAGATGCGGGGGCAGTGATTTCGGTTACAAACAGCGATGAAGTAAACCTTCTTTTAGCCCTTTATGCGAAAAAACACGGAAAGCATGTTATCGCCCGTGTAAAAGAAGACGAATACATTCAACTTTTCGAGGATTATGGTATTGATCACATAATCTCCCCTGAAAAACGCGCTGCATTAGATATTGCAAGTAAAGTTGTGTGGGATTAAGTCAAATGCCCCTTCTAGATTCAGAAGATTTAAAAATCGCGCTTCGAGATTTAACTGGAATATTCAAGATTGCATGCATTATAATGCTCATACCAATCTTGTTCACAATTTATTACAGTCAAGATAGGAGCCCCCTCAATTTATTATTCAGGTCTTTGGTTTTTACGGTGCCGTCTCTAGTTTTTCTGATGTTGTATAAATATTTTAAAAAATTTTATGTAATAGACAAGCAAACCCAGACAAAACACGCATTGATTTCAGTGTCAATAGCATGGCTAGTTTTCGCCGCAGTAGGCTCACTACCTTTTATGATCCGGGGGACTTTGAATCCTGTAGACGCATTTTTTGAGAGTATGAGTGGTTGGTCAACTACGGGTATGACCATGATAGAATACCCTGAATTGCTGTTTGGAGGTAACGAAGACATTTTATTTTACAGGAGTTTAACACACCTTGTTGGTGGAGTTGGAATTATTGCATTAGGACTTATGATCCTGATACACTCTGGAACTGCAGCCATGACTTATTATTCCTCTGAAGTGGGATCCCATAGGATTAAGCCGGGCATAAAAAATACCGTTTACGAGACTTGGAAGATTTACCTTCTGTATACACTTGCGGGTGTTGTATTGTTTTATCTCGCAGGGATGACTCCCTTCGACGCCTTAAACCACGCTTTCGCAGCGATAGCCACGGGTGGTTTTTCAACCCACAGCAAAAGTATTGCGTATTTCGACAGCGCAATGATTGAAGTCGTGGCAATATTTTTAATGCTGATGGGGAGCATCAGTTTTCTAGTGCACTACAGGTTTTTCATTGGAGACTATAAGTATTTTCAAAAAAACATTGAAACAAGGTATATGTTCACCATAATCTTGATTGCGACGTCAGTCATATCATTATCTTTTTTACTATCAAACGATATTATTGGAGTTAATGTAGCATCAATCTTTGATGTTTTTAGAAAAGCTGTTTTTCAAGTCGTATCTTCAGTCTCATGCACTGGATTTTCAACTGTTAACGCTGGAGACTGGCCGCATTTATCACAAACGGTTCTCATGGTCCTAATGTATACTGGAGGATTCTACGGGTCAACTGCGGGAGGAATAAAGCTTCTCAGGCTTGCAGTGGTGGTTAAGGCCATCCATTATACCACAATGAAGATGGCACTGCCAAAATCTGCGGTTGTATCACTAAAAGTTTCAGAAAAAACTATTGAAGACAAAGAGATATTGTATGTCTTGGGGCTTTCAATGGCATATCTAATGATATCAATACTGGGTGCGGGAATTCTCATGGCCCTTGGATACGATGGATTAGACAGTATGAGCGTGAGTTTGTCTGCCATGGGTAATGTGGGTATTGTGTATATCACTGGTGATTCATGGTTTGATATGCCGGCGGTTGGAAAACTTGTACTTGCGGGATTAATGTGGATTGGAAGGCTTGAGATTTTCCCAATCCTCCTAGTCTTAAGGTCGGTTATGAATGTAAGAAGATGATATTTTTTTATTTTAGCTTGAAAATTTAATTTTGTAAGATGGTTTTGGATAAATTCGTCGACGCGAGACTTCTTAGAACTCGAACAGTTTATGCAGTGCCGACCGCATTCTTCTTCGTGTTACTCGGATTCGTATCCTCAATGCTTGTTTTCTCCTCCCAGATAAGCGTGGTCATGGTCGCATTCTCAAGCCTTCTAATACTACCTTACGTGATCAAGATATTCGAATTCGATGAATTAGATGTGGATATTGAAGGCTCAAGTTCAGATGATATAAGACAATGGGTGGTAAAGTGTTTGAGGGATGGTTACTCTCCAAAGCAGATTAAAGACAATCTAATTCGAGACAATTTGGATCGAATAGATTCATTAATGCTGGATTTAGGCGTCATCGATGAAGTAAGAGATGAATACTTAAGTTTCTCAAACCCATTTTCAAGGCATAAGAAAACAATCCAATTTTACATAAGCCTGTTTTTCGGGATGTTTATAGCATACTCACTTCTTTACAGTGTTTTGCCAACATGGCTTAGTATTGAAGTATTCGAAAACCAACTGGACGTCCTAAGACCCGGACCCGTAGGATATTTCGGGTATGAGGGATTCTTCATGGAGATCGTGAAAAACAATTTGAT
>JBDRAY010000095.1:0-16509 GCA_043823295.1 Methanobacteriota archaeon
CCATGACCCGTTTGATAAGAAACACGCAGTATTTTGGAACAATAGTCTTTATTACAGGGATTGTCCGTTAGATGACCAAGGAAACCCGACAGGAGGGGTTAATGCAGCTTCTGGTGGAGGGTATAGAGAAATTGAAGAGTATTTTCGTGATAAAGTAATTACTCCTGCAACCCGTATTAAGGGCGTGCGCGTCCCCTCCGAATGGATATAAAAAAGTGTTTGAGGATTAAATTTTTTAATCCTCTGAAGGCTCTTCCTCAACTGCGGGAGGATAAATTCAAGCTTGGCCAGAGAATGCTTTACCGGAGCGTTTGGCATAAGATGAATTTGGAAGCTGCGCGAGTGAAAAAGGATGCGGGATTTGACTTGGGAAATATTGGAGCTACTTTCGGCGTCGTAACTCAGCGGGGGGAGGACGCCTACATCACGCATGCAGGGGACGTGAGAGCCTATACTGTGTTGGATGACGGAAGCATTCAACTTCGAACGCTGGACCACTCCGCAACCCAAAGCCTCCTCTCGGACGGCTTAATCACGGAAGAGCAGGCCTGCGTCCATGAAGACAAGCACAAGGTATCTTCCGCCTTGAGGTTGATTTGGGATCCCGACCCGAAAGATGTGGCCATCCAAAGGCTGGATTTAACCGGCGTCGACAGGGTCATAGTCTCAAGCGACGGGATAATCGACGAGCTGATGACTTGCCCGTTCAACCATCCCCGAAGATACGACGCAATACCCGCATTAACCAAAGTACTGTCTGAGACATCTTCCGCCCAAGAGACCTGTGAAGCACTCCGAGACACGGCACTCATGTTCGGAAAAGTCCGGGAGGAAGAGCAAGGGAAAACCAACACGATAGACAACATGAGCGTCATAGTTGCGAAAATGAAAAGGTGAATCGTTTCACCTTTTTTATTCGCTTGAATCCATTAATTAATTGTGGGGTGTTATCATGGTTGAAAAAACAAAAAATGGCTCACCAGGGGTGGAATGTAAAATGCCAATTCAAGTCGGAAACGCTTGAAAAGGAAAAGTCGATTTTCACGTTGCATCAGACGTTATAGTTGAAGCGAATTTAATGGACGTTACCGGAACTGGAGAACCTCTTTCTAAAAGACAGTTGGAAGATTTATTAGAAAAAATAAATCCCAATCATATTGCATCCATTGGAGTGCAAATAGCTAAAAGCAATGAGGATAATAGAACGAGGAATATTGGCCTTGATTTAGCTGTCGTAGCCTTTCAAAGAGCCTCAGAGGAGGACTTAAATAAACATCTTGGAATAGAACTAGCGGGAGAAGTAAAGAAACTCCGTGATGAAAGAATCGGAGCTGTAAAAGAAGATAAGGCACTTGATCGTCTTAAGGGCAGAATAAACTTGCACGAGCTCACTGAAGAACAAGCGGACGATGCTCAAGTTGGAGAAGTAGTTCCAGAACCGATGGACGTGTCTTTAAGGCCAGCGGAGGGTGGGGCTGCATTAGGTTCATCGATTGACGTATTCAGGGATGACCCACACCTAAAACCAACAGAATCAAGTCAATTTCAAACTAAAGAAAATCCCCGAGTAGTTTCGCAACCGAGGAGTGCAGGCGTAAATATTATTGTTTATCCCGGTTCCACCGTGAATATCAGTGGCGATGTCATAGGTGCTTCTGACAGGGCACAGGCTACAAAAAACACAGGATCAGGATTAACTTCCATATCACAAGAAGGTTCAGCCACGGCGAGCAGAACAGGGCATCCTGCAGGCGGGGACGAGGAAGTCACCCCGAAAAAGAAGACGCCCGCGCGGAGGAGAAGCTCCAGAAAGAAGTCGACACCCCAAACACAGGAACCTGTCAAGAGAAAATCCGACGACGCGGCGGTTGGAAAGAAGGCTCAACCTGAGCCTGTGAAAAAATTGCATGAAGCCGCCAAGGATGCGTTTGGAAAGCGGGACTTTAAAGGAGCCGCTGAAGCGTGGGAGAAAATCAGCAATACAACAGGGATTCAACCGCATTACCTGGCGACTGCGAAATTTAATCTTGCTTTCGCGCTTTCGCGTCTTGGCGACCAGCAGCGGAGGGATAAAAAATTCGATGAAGCACACAAAACCTACGACAAGGCGGGAAAAAATCTAGCGGAAGTCCGAGGCATGGGTGAGAAAGCCCGCGAAGAGGGGGGAATTACAGACAAAAATATGCAAAAACTCGACTCGCGAATCCACAACTCGCGAGGCTGCAACTACTACGGACAATACACCTCCGTTGAAGACATGGAAGCTAGGAACCCAAATCTTGTAGTGAGCGCCCGAGCAGAATGCGTACAAGCTACGGTACTCGATACCGAAAACATTAACGCCACGCATAACGTGTATGCCATGGACACAATCCTTGGCGAAAACGAGGGACAGCAAAACGAAGCAAGACGCACCTTGATAGATCAAGTAGCCGGTCTTGGAGAGCGGGCGACGCACACCATGCACTGGAATGCCGCTGTCTGCAACAACCAGTTGGGCAATCATGAGGCGAGGGACGCATCCCTTGACAATGCGGGAGAAAAGCTAACGGAGGCACAGAAAAAACCAAAGGACGACGGCCATAAGAAACAATTAGAAGCATTCGGGGTAAAAATCGAAGATTATCGTAAGAGTCATAGTCCGGACGCAGACCTCGAAGCCGGCGAACAACCTGAACAGCCTTCCCTGGTATCTCGAGCAAACCATTACGCAAGCGAGCTTTGGAATGGTAGAGACAATGCCCTCCAGTACTGTGATTCAGAAGGAAACTGGCGCAGGATCCAGCGGGTGAGTCGGCCGACTGCAGAAGGAAGCCCGCCTCAACCAATATTCATGTGGGACTGCGCGCAAACAGTTGACGATAGGGTTGCGAATATTGATTGGGAGGCTGGAAACAATAATACTATTGGAACCCAAGAGGAGCTCGAAAATCGCCTTGAAGAAATCTTCACGCAAACTGATACCGGAGGAGTCAGACGCATCACCTACCACACAGACTTAGTAGGTTTAGACCCACAAAGAATCCTGCTTTACCCGCAAACCACCCCACCCGAAGAGGAAGCGGACGGGGGAGGAAAAGTCCTATCTTTCCAGGAGGGTGAAGATGAACCCGGACCCACAGGCGCAGGAACAGAAGAGCCCGCTGCAGAAGCAGCAGGACCCGCAAGCGGAGCACCCGGTGAAGTGGCCGAAGAAGCTCCCGGAGAAGAAGCCGCTGAGACTTCTGCAGAGAGGAATGCGCGACTATTAAGAGATGGACGCATTGGGGACGACGGAACGATAAAAACACAAAAGCAAGGCTTAGAGTATATGGATCCCACTCGAGGTGATACCTACGAGCCTGCTGTAGAACCCAGACTAGTCTACGGAAGAGACGAAAAAGATAACAGAATCCATGCAGTCCAGTGGGGAGTAGACGGTGACCTTCATGAATGGGTGTTTGAAGACAACCAACTCCAAGACGGCGCACCACCATTAGGACAAGACGGACATATAATAACACCTGAAGGAGTGACTCCATCAAGGATTGGTGGAATGGACCAATTAGCCCACATTGACGAGACGGTGGAAGAACGTAACAAGCGCCTGGTCAACGAAGGAAAATGGCATAACCACAAAATAGATGAGGTAATCGACTACTTGGAGGAACGAACACCCGCAGGAGTATTGATACCAGAACCCCGACTCCATTGGTGGAGGGAAACTGAGGGAGACAGAAATTGTCACGTCATCCAGAGAGACGAACAAGAACGATACCGCGAATGGATGCTCACTCCTGACCAACTTGATAAGGACAGACCACCCCTTAACTCTGAAGGCCGCGTCAATGCCAGAGAATCCGAAATCGTCGGTGAAGGAACCCCAGAAGCAGGAACAATAGACGCAGTCCGCAGAAGGCTTCAAGGACCCCCAGGCGCCGCCGAAGAAGAGGAAGGCCCAGACGACACTCCTCCAGGCGGTTCAGGAGGAGGGCCCGGTCCGGCACCAGCAGGCCCGGTCCAAGGCGATCCGGCAACAGCCAGACAAGAAGAACCAGCAGTGGGAAGACCTCCCGCACCAAGAGTTGAGGAGCCACCCGGAGAAGCACCCGCAAAGGAGGGAGGCCCAGCAGCACAAAGAATAATCGAGCCTCCCAGAGGGGGGCCAGCCCCCGCGGATGGGGGTACTACACTCGTCATGGGTCTTCCGTTTCCCATGGAAGATGAGCTTTATATTTCAGGTCGCATCGTCGCTTTTGCACAGAAAGTTAACGCGCGAGCACGCCAACTAATAGAACAAAAGGCAGACAGGGCGCAACTGCAGGCGCTTGAAGCCCACTGGAGGAGATTCGTTGATGAAAACGTGGTTGGATTTGATTGTTCATGGAAAACTACTGTGAACGAAGGAAGAGGAACCATTACTGGCGCTCATTTACTAATGGATGAGGAAGAACACAAAGGGTTCGCATTCCCATGCTTTGACTTAGAGGACGGCACGTCAGTGAGGGCTCACGACCAGGTGACTAACGTATGGGAAGATCTAACACTTGAAGAAGACGAGGATTTGGGCCCACTCGACGAAGAAGAGGATGCAAAACCTCCTGAAGGCGGGCCGACCCAGAAAGTCGCAGACGAGGGAGACCTTTCAGAATTGAGTGATCTTCTTGCCGAGGACGAAGAATTGCCTGGCGATGACCCTAGTGAAAAAGGGTCGCCCGAGGGACAGGAGGCTGCTGAGGAAGAATTCACTTTAACTCCTATGGATGATGGTGAAGAAGAGGATGAAGAACCTTCTGCCAGCTCGAGCCCACTCGACAAAGAATCTGCGAGAGGACCTATAGGCGGAGGACAACAGGAAGTTGCGGAAGAAGGAGATGTTGAGGTACCAGTCACATTAACTCCTATTATTGAAGATTATGACGATTTACCTCCTGAGGCCGCTGTTGGAGCCGCACCGCAGGAGCCTGCGGCAGAGGGTTTAATCAAGCAAGCAGGCGTCAAACCCCCTCAAAACCCGTTTGACATTGGTCTTGGATCACGGTTATTGGCAAGGTTGGGTCGGGGAAAAGAACGTGTTCAAGCCGCCGACGCAGTCGCCCAGTGGTTTGACGGCGACCAGTTCAAGAAGGTCGTCAGTGATTCAACAGCAGTCGCATACGGATTGTGCGGTCGAATGCGAGACGGCACGGCAGACCCATTAATGCTTCAAAGATTCAATAGAGATATGATAGATGGTATAGGAGCACCCCAAGGAACTGGGATTCTACAGCTTGAAGGGCACGCTCAAGCATTAGGAATGAGTGGAGACCAGTTTCGGGAGGCCTTCTTCCTGGAGTTTGCACGCAAGATGGAAGTTAGATACCCCAAGCGCGATGATTTGGTAGAGGTTGTCAAACAAGGAAATTCTGCGTTCGATCCCATATATGCGGTTAGATACGTCGACAGGTTAGGTAAGGAACACGCATTATTTTGGAACGGTTCAACGGATTTCATGGACTGCCCGTTAGATGATCAAGGAAAACCAACAGGAGGGGTTGTTGCAGCTCCTGGCGGTTATGGGAAAAGAGAACTAGAAAAACATATCGAGGATAATATAATCGGTCATGGAAACATCGATTTTAAGGGCGTGCGCGGTCCCCCCGAATGGATATGATAAAAAATGTTTGAGAGGATTAAAATTTTTTAATCCTCTGAAGGCTCTTCCTCAACTTCGGGAGGCACCACTTTCTCGGGCAAGTCGAACATTAATCCGCCGCCTTCGGAGATGAACTTCCTGTTAACATCCCGGATCAAAGAATCGCAGTCTAACTTTATCTTCTCTAAAGTCCCGACAATACGCTTGCGCTCCGCCTCAACCTCGTCAATCATCTCGTAAGGCTCAATAGCAGTCCTAAAGTCGTCGATTTCGACGACAGTGTACTCGCTCTCATTCATCTTACGGGCGACCGTGCGACAAAGCTTCTCCAACCACAAGTTCATAGACTCCTTAACCTTGCGGCGTATCATCTTGTCGTTATCCAACTCACCCCTCATCAAACGAACTATTGGAGCGAGCGCGAACGCGAACTTTCCTTCCTCATCTTCCTCATCTGACTCGAGGCCCTCTGCAGGACCCTCAAGTTCCTCGATTTTCTCCTCATCAGAGGATACTTCAGATTCATCAACTTCTCCTTCAATCTTCTTTTCATCCATAATTAATCCACCAGCAAATGTATGTGAATCATAGTTAAAAAACCTTCAAAAACAACGTAAATTTAAATACCCGTAATCAGAGAAATAATGGCGCAAAAAAACAAATAAACGGGCCCGTAGATCAGACTGGAAGATCGTCCGGTTGGCAATCGGGAGGCCTCGGGTTCAAATCCCGACGGGTCCATCGCAACCTTTTTCTCTTTTCCAAAAGAGAATGTGGCGGACTTTACGTCCGACACACACCCGACATAAAGTCGGCTGTGAAACGTTGACGAAAAAGAGATAATGTGAATTTGCGAAAAGCAGATTCATTAGGAGCGCAAGGATTAATACGCAGGAAGTTGCGTTCGACCGACAGGCCGAACACCCGACGATTCCAACAGCAACCTTTTTCAAAAGGTTATTCCATGAGAGGATTCAATTTTGTTTGTAGGAATTCAGACTACTTCTTCATCCTGATTGCGGTTTCTTCACTCCTAATTCAAGCCCAATTAATTCCGGTATCGTACCATGGAGACGTCCGCGGGCAACAACTTTGGGGAAACCATGCACTCAAAAATGGAGTTGCTTCATTATACACTGACGGACAGACAGACTACCCGCCACTATACCTGTACGTCCTGAAATTTAATGCCTGGTTGAACGTAAAAATCTCAGGGGATACGGAAGTGTTGACTAAAAACTATTTGCTCATATCAAAGATTATTCCAACAATCGCAAACATATTGATCGGCACGATAATATTTTTGCATCTTCGAAGCAGAAACAGTGGGAAAGCGCTTTTAGGGGCTGGCCTGTATCTTCTCAACCCCGCCATAATCTACAACACGTCGTATTGGGGTCAAGTAGACTCCGTAAACGCATTATTCATTGTTTTGTCGATAATCCTCCTTGAGAGAAACCGGTTTCTATTTGCTACGGTAGCGGGTTCGATGGCGACCCTCATCAAGATGCAAAGCTTAATCATTATACCGGTCATATGGTTGATTACTGCCAAAAAAACTGGGATAATAAACTCAATAAAACTATTTTCCATAAACTGTTTCACCATACTATTACTAATAATCCCCTACATTCAGGGAGGGGCGTTCTGGCACATTATTGCAGTATACCTTTACAGTGTAGGATACGCTCCGTTTGTGACTGCAAACGCATACAATGTCTGGTTTCTCATATCCCCCAGAAAACCGGTAGACTGGTTGACCACGCTCAGAGACACGAGTATGGTCGGCGGAATCACGCTTCGAAGCTTAAGCCTCGGATTGCTTGCAGTTTACCTTATGCTTGTGTTATACCAGCTGGTTAAGCGGGAAAAAATCGTTTTGGCTGCTGCGAGCTTGACTTGCGCTTTCTTCATCATACCTACCGAAATCCATGAGAGGTATTTATTCCCCTTCTTCCCGCTGATGGCGATACTTGCCGCAGATAAAAAGAAGTATCTGAGAATATTTATTTTACTTTCTATCACACACCTTGCGAATCTGATGATGGCTTTCCCATTTAGCGGTGTCAAACACCCAGTATTCCAGCCATTGCAAACGATACTTAACGCAATATTTGAGTTGGACAAACTAGCGTTCATCGGACTCGCGTGCGCAATCGCCGCTCTAAACGTGATTGTGTTCGCACATTTCAGCTGGACTGGCATACTAAGAAACTTCGGCAGAAACATAATCTCAGATGTCAAGCATCTTGCGGGGAGGATCACATGAAGGGTAAATGGATTAGAATCGTTTTACTGACAATCTTTCTGGTTCAAGCACTTCAGCTAGTCCATTGGGTTCGAGCAGACTCGATGCCCCCGTCATGGGATCAGTCCTGGCACGCTATGATAAGCATAAGCCAGTACAATCAATTCCTTGGGATCGAGTCCGGTTTAGGCGGCAATGCTTGCGACAGGTTCCCAATACTTAACTGGGCTAAAAACTTTTACCCCCCAGGATTTCACACTACAACAATTCCCTTCTACCTACTTTTTGGAGTAAGCTACGACTCGGCAGTGCTCACAAACATTTTATACCTTCTCGTACTCATAGCATGCACTTACCTGATTGCCTGGAAAATATTTGATGAGAAGTCAGGCTTAATCGCATCCTTTATCATTTCGACAATACCCGTAATCAACGTGTTGATGATGGAGTATTTAATCGATTTCAGCTTAACTGCCATGGTTGCTGCAGGACTCACAGCCCTCCTTTACACTGAAAATTTTAGAAACCTTAAGTATTCACTGCTCTTCGGAATTGTATTCGGGGTGGGAACCCTGGTGAAATGGAATTACTTCATGTACCTGATAGCCCCCTTTGCGTATACGCTAATGATTTTTATAAAACAAGAGATTATTCGAGGTAGAAGATACTTTCAAGCCAGAAATATAGTATTGGCCGCATTAACTGCGATCTTGATTGCGAGTTTGTGGTATACTCCCGGCCAAATCCAGGTTACCTTCCCAGCAGTTTACTATGCAGCCTTCAATCAAGGAATGATTGAAGGCGAACCCAATCTATTTACAAGTGAAAGTTTAACTCATTACGTATACACAATAATCCACGACTACTCCCTGTTTTATTCGATTATCCTCTTAATCGGATTGGGTGTTATAGCCTGCAGTTGGCGGAAAATTGAAAATCAGAGAGGTATTGTATTCCTTATTATCACCGTCCTTGGAATATACTTTTTCTCAAGCATGCTCTGGAATAAAAACAATAGGTATATAGTGCCAATATACATCCCCTTAACCGTTTTATCGAGCATCGGCTTAAGCATGGTCGGGGAGAAAAGATGGGGGAGAATTATTATTGGATTAATGGTCATTGGAGGTTTCGCAAGTATTTTCGCATTAAATACAAGCCTCATAGATTCATACTATTTCCACGCGGGAGTGAGCATTTTTGATTTCAGAGGAAAATACCCCAATTCTCCGGAAGTTTCTGTGGAAAGTATTTTAGATTCCTTGAATGATTCAGCGAAAGGTAATCCATTCACAACATGCATAACAGTTGAATCAGAAAACTTAAACGACGTGAACATTCCATACTACGCCTTTAAGGACGATTATCCGGTGAAATATATTATTGGTAACGGATGCAATCCGCTAGAATATGATTACGTGATTTACGGGCCCATTGAAAAGACCTGGCGATCCCACCTGTTTAAAGAATCAGAATACGTCATTCGAAATAATCCCGAAAAATTCCAAGAAATATTCCGTGAAAAAGAGGTGGTAGTATACAAGCGGAAGTGATCAATCGTTTTTAGTCCTTTCAGAAATCAGGTCGCGGAGCCTCGCAGCCCGCTCGAACTTGAGGTTTTCTGCGGCCTCTTTCATAAGCCTTTTCAGGTCGTCGACGACAAGTTTCGCCAGGTCTTCCTCCTTGATCGAAAGTTCAAGCTCCTCCTCCCGCGCAACGAGCAGGTCGTGAATCTTCTTTTTAATGGTCTTGGGAGTTATACCGTGTTTCTTGTTGTATTTTTCCTGGCGCGCCCGCCTACGGTAGGTTTCCCGGAGCGCCCTTTCAATCGAGCCTGTTTTCTTGTCGGCGTACAAGAGGACTTTACCGTAGACGTTTCTGCTGCAGCGGCCGATAGTCTGGATGAGGCTTGTTTCGCTTCTCAAGAATCCTTCCTTGTCTGCGTCAAGTATTGCGACAAGAGAGACTTCAGGCAGATCCAAGCCCTCTCGAAGAAGGTTTATGCCAACTAGAACATCGAATTTGCCGAGCCGCAAATCCCGAAGTATTTCAACGCGGTCGAGCGTATCAACGTCAGAGTGGAGGTAGCGGACTTTAACTCCTTTCTCATGCAAGTATTCCGCCAGATCCTCGGCCATGCGCTTGGTCAGGGTCGTCACAAGCACCCGCTCGCCACGAGCGACAATGGTTGAAATCTCCCCCTCCAGATCCGTCACCTGATCTTCTTGAGGGCGGACCTCGACTTGCGGGTCTAGAAGGCCGGTAGGCCTGATAATCTGTTCGACAATTCTTCCGCTCTCCTCCCGTTCGTAATCGGCGGGAGTTGCAGACACGAAAACCGCCTGCTTAATACGCTCTAAAAACTCGTCAAACTGTAGGGGCCTGTTGTCGAGCGCTGAAGGCAGCCTAAATCCGTAGTTCACTAGAGTCTCCTTTCTAGAACGGTCTCCGGCATACATGCCGCGGATTTGCGGGACGGTTATGTGGGATTCATCAATGAAAAGGAGGAAGTCTTCAGGGAAAAAGTCGAGGAGCGTGTGGGCGGGCTCGCCGGGACTGCGGCCATCCAGAAAACGCGAGTAATTCTCAATCCCGGAACAGTAACCAATCTGCTCCATCAATTCAAGGTCGTATAAAGTGCGCTGCTCCAGGCGTTGGGCTTCGACCAGCTTGTTGGATAGGTTAAGCTGCCTAAGTTGCGCGGAAAGCTCGCTTCTTATACCTTCAAGGGCTTGGTTTTTTCGCTCAGGTGGCAGGACGTAGTGTGTTGCAGGGTAGATTCGGGTGAACGGTAATTCCTTGATACTTTTAGCTGAAACAGGGTCTACTAGCTGGATTTTTTCTATTTCGTCTTCAGCTTTGATCCGGACGAGGTTGTTTTCATATGGAGAGTAGATGTCTACAGTACTTCCTCGAACGCGAAATCTTCCCTCCTCCAAGGCCAGGTCGTTTCTTTCATAGCCGATTTCGACGAGACGGTTTAGAAGCTGTCTCCGGTTCAGCTTTGAGCCGACTTCGAATTTCAAGGACATTCCCAGATATTCCTCCGGGCTTCCGAGGCCGTAAATGCAAGAGACCGACGAGACGACTATAACATCGTTTCTGTCGAGAAGGGATCGGGTTGCAGAATGACGCATCTTCTCGATCTCCCGGTTTATGTCGGCGTCCTTTGAGATGTACGTGTCGGTCGTGGGCATGTAGGCTTCAGGCTGGTAGTAGTCGTAGTAGGAGACGAAGTATTCGACTGCGTTGTCTGGGAAGAATTCCTTGAACTCGGAGTAAAGTTGCGCTGCGAGCGTCTTATTGGGAGAGATTACTAGTGTTGGTTTTTGGATTTCTTCCACGACGTTAGCCATCGTGAATGTCTTTCCCGAACCGGTCACGCCTAAAAGAGTCTGGAAGGGGATACCTTCTTCAAGACCTTCAACAAGCTCTGCTATTGCCTTAGGCTGGTCTCCCTGGGGTTTGAACTCTGAGCAAAGCTTAAATTCCATGATGTGTAAGTCTTCTAATAGAAATGAACTTGCTGGTAAAAAACATAGTCCATGAGGGAAGGAAAACAAACATTTACATTGAAGAAAACACCATCAAGTCGGTGGGCGGGAAGTCGGGAATCAAGGATGACCTCGTCATAGACGGGGAAGGAAAAGCCGCCATCCCAGGCCTTGTAAACGCTCACACGCACGCTGCGATGACACTCATGCGAGGCTATGCCGACGACCTTGAACTCCACGACTGGCTGGAAAATTACATTTGGCCGCTCGAGACAAAACTCAATTCCGACGACGTATACTGGGGTGCTAAGCTCGCCTGCCTTGAGATGATAAAATCCGGAACGACGTGTTTCAACGACATGTACTGGCACCCCCTCTCCACTGCTAAAGCACTGAAAGAAATGGGTCTTCGAGGTGTTATAAGCGGGGTTTTCATCGACTTGCATGATCCGGAAAAAGCCAGGGAACAGAAAAGCGTAAATAAGAAGCTTTTTACGGAGTTCAAACAGTTTCCTGATAGGATAATCTACTCACTCGGCCCTCACGCAGCATATACTGTGAGTGAGGAGTCGTTGATTTGGGCTCGAGACTTCGCAGAAAAAAACAATCTTTTAATACACTTCCATCTTTCAGAAACTCGTAAGGAAAACGAGGATTTTGTAAAAAAAGAGGGATTGCGTCCCATACCCTATCTTGAAAAGATCGGATTTCTCAGGCCTAACGTCGTGTGCGCCCATGCGGTCTGGGTGACTAAAGGTGAATTAAAAACCCTTGCAAAATATAATGTTAAAGTCGTCCATAATCCAACCTCGAATATGAAGCTTGCGACCGGAGGAGTCATGCCCTACGTTGAAATGAAAAATGAGGGATTAACCGTTGCCTTAGGGACGGACGGGTGCAGCTCTAACAATAATTTGGACATGTTCGAGGAGATGAAGTTCGCGGCCCTACTTCAGAAAGCGCATAGGTGGGACCAGACAGTACTCCCTGCAGGTGAAGCACTTGCCATGGCGACAGAGCAGGGAGCTAAGGCTCTGGGAGTGAATACGGGAAAAATCGAGGAGGGGAGATTAGCAGATATTGTGCTGATAGATTTGAGAAGGCCCGAACTTACCCCACACTACAACCTGGCAAGCGACCTAGTCTACAGCGCAAACGGGTCTTGCGTTGACACCGTCATATGCGATGGGAAAGTGCTCATGCAAAACGGGAAAGTCGAAGGTGAAGAAGAAATCCTTGAAAAAGTCGGTGTTGTAGCGAAAGAGTTGATTTCGAGATGAGTCCTACTGGTGAAACCGCATTCTGTCGAGGAGCCTGCCGTGCACCTCTTCTTGCGTGTTCTTGAATATGAAGTATCTGTCTTCCCCCAGGAGAAGGCGCATGTTGGCTTCATTAAGCTCTTGAACAATCAGAATGTCCTTCTGGACTCCCCCCCAGTCTTCGATTAATCTTCCACCTGAAGGAACCACGTCACCTAATTCAATGGCGTCTGGGAGCAGAAATGTTTCTTCATCCCTTCCAAGCCGTCTGTTAATCGACTGAAGCTTGAAGTGAGAGGTGGGAGTTTCAGTCTCCCTCAAACGAAGCCTTTGATGGACCTTAACCTCATTCCGCAACATCGATAAAACTTCATCGGCCTGCTTCTGCCCGAACCCGCCGAAACCCTTCATGTCGATGGCACGAAGATCAAGACTCATGATGTCAATCTCCCGTTGAGCAAGCTTCAAAAGTTGCCCACCCATGGAATCCGAAAGCGCTCCCACCCCCTTCATCTTAGAGATTGTAAGTTGAGCAGCCTGGAAGTGGACTTCACGAAACATTCCCTCGCCCTCACGGTCTACGTCGTATTTCCCGCCTAGCTCGGAGCCAATCCGCTCGATGCGATCATTGAACAGGGCCTCCGCGGATCGGTCTTCGGGGGGCGCTTCGAACTGGTCTTGGTCAATCGGGAAATCGAACCAGTTTCCCTCACCAGATTCGATAAGTAAATGGTATCTTCCGTCAGCGGGCCTGTCCAAGGATGAAGGCTCCCCATCCATACTTTGAAGGTCTATTGACTCGATCAAGCTTCCATCCTCGCGTTGACCGGCAAATACTTGTGAATCGTATTGAAAATCGAAGTGACCTTTAAGCTTTGTTTGTTTACCTTCGGAGTCTATGAGTACAGCAGGCATGGTCTTTTGTTTTCTAGAAGCAGGCGATATTTTCACGACCATGCTTACTTATATGAGGTTATAAATTATTAATCATGCAAGGCTTGCTTGAAAAGAGTCTTTTAGAGGCGCCTGTTATTCGAAGGGGGAAGTATGAGTATTTTATTCATCCTTTGACTGATGCCATACCTGCGCTTTCTCCGGATCTTCTTTCAGAGGTGTGTGACAGGATTGTGGAAGTTACGGATTATGGAGCGGATAAAATTCTTACTATGGAGGCTATGGGCATTCATATCGCGGCAGCTTTATCCCTTAAGACGGGCCTCCCATTCAACATCGTACGAAAGAGGGAGTACGGACTTCCCGGAGAGATAATACTCGATCAGAGTACAGGCTACTCTAAGGGAAAGATGTACATTAATGCCGTTGAGTCCGGGGAAAAAATACTCATCGTTGATGCAGTAATTTCAACGGGCGGGACCCTTATCGCAGTCATAAATGCTTTGAAGAAAATCTGTGTTGAAATTACTGACGTTGTTTGTGTTATCGAACGGGGCAGCGGAGTTGAAAAGGTTTTTAAGGAAACGGGAGTGAAAGTGAAGACTTTGGTGAAAATTAATATCGTTGACGGCAAAGTCGTAATCCTCTGATTCTTATAGAATAATCATCAATTTTATTGCATGAGTGGTTTATTCGGGGTTATTTCCGATTCAGACTGTGTTGAAACTCTTTTTCTCGGGACTGACTATCACACGCACTTGGGTACTCAGTACGGCGGTCTCGCAGTCTTGGGTGAAGACGGATTCCAAAAAAAGATTCATAACTTAAGCAACAGCCAATTCAAATCAAAGTTTATCGAAGACTATGAGAAGATGAGCGGTAACTCCGGCATAGGAGTTATTTCAGACAAGTATGAGCAACCGTTAATGTTCCGATCGAAATTCGGAACGTACGCGCTTGCTACAAACGGCTTGATCGCCAACAAACAGGAGCTTGCCGAGGAACTTATAAAAGAGGGTACATCATTTACTGAAGTCTCAGACGGAAATATCAACACTACGGAATTTGTCGCCAAATTAATCGCGAGTGGAAAAACGCTAGTAGACGGTATTGAGAGTGTTTTCGAAAAAATTAGTGGTTCCATCTCCATCATAATATTAAATCACAAGGGGATTTACGTCGCCCGCGACAGGTATGGCCACACCCCCTTAATTATTGGTGAGGGGGAAAACGAGTGGGCTGTAGCTTCAGAGACGTGTGCCTTCCCAAACCTAGGGTTTAAAGTAAAAAAGTTCGTAGCTCCAGGGGAAATAATACTTTTAACCAAAGACGGGATTCAATCCCTGAAAGAAGGGGGGAAGACTAACAAGATTTGCTCTTTCCTATGGATTTACACAGGCTTTCCAGCCTCGACATACGAGGGAATAAACTCTGAAATAGTTAGGGAGAGGTGTGGTATCGCACTGGCTAAGCGAGACAAAGTCGAAGCCGACCTTGCTTGCGGAGTCCCGGACTCGGGGCTCGCACACGCAATAGGATATGCTATGGAATCAAAGCTTCCTTACCGGAGGCCTCTAGTAAAATACACTGCCGGATACGGGCGCAGCTACACTCCACCCGACCAAAAAACACGTGATCGCATCGCCCAGATGAAGCTTATTCCAATTGAGGAGGTCATAAAAGACCAGAGGATCATTGTCTGTGAAGACTCGATAGTGCGAGGAACACAACTTAAAAACTATACTGTGACGAAACTACACAACTCGGGAGCCAAGGAAATCCACGTTCGAGTCGCCTGCCCGCCGCTCATGTTCCCCTGCATCTACAATCTTTCCACAAGAACGTACGACGAGCTTGCCGCACGACAAGCCATCTATGAGCTCGAGGGGGAGAGGATAGAGGACGTTTCAGAGTACCTGGACCCTGATTCCGAGAAGTATGAGAGGATGGTGGAGTTAATCCGTGAAAAAATTGATGTGACATCCATTATGTACCAGCGGCTTGATGATATGATAGACGCTATAGGACTTCCGAAGGAAAGGCTTTGCTGCTACTGTTGGGATGGTTGCCAGCACCAAGAAGAATAAGACGCCCAAGGAAGTAAAAGTCTTTGGGGCTGCAAGCTTTCTAAACGATTTTGGCTCAGATATGGTGTACCCTATCTGGCCTCTTTTCGTAGTATCCCTGGGAGCAGACATGCGCATCCTAGGGTTGATTGACGGTCTGGGGGAAGCATTAGTCTCAATCTCTCAGGGCGTTTCAGGATACCTTTCAGATAGGTGGCGTAAGAGAAAGGTTTTCATCTGGACTGGGTATCTTATGGGCGCCATATCCCGGATAGGTTACGCCTTGTCGAAAACTTGGCATCCGCTAATCCCGTTTAAGGTTTTGGATCGGGCGGGCAAGATACGCGGAGCACCCAGAGACGCTATTATTGCGGACGCATCAACAGATGAGAATCGTGCGTCAAACTTTGGGATCCTTCGGGCGCTAGACAATCTCGGCGCAGTATTCGGCATCCTCACAACACTAGTCCTGGTAAACTTCCTATCTTACTCGAAAATATTTTTACTAGCTGCAATACCCTCGCTCATCGGAGTCGCACTAGTATACACGAAAATTTCAGACCGTCCCACCGCAAATATTCACAAGGGCGTTTCGACAAAAAACCTGTCAAAAAACTTCAAGATCTTTCTTATTGCCAGTGCGATATTCTCTCTCGCATCCTTCAGCTACTCGTTTTTCATAGTCTATGCGAACACGAACGCAGGATTTGCGAAAACATTCATACCCTTGCTATACCTGCTTTTCACAGTGTTTGCGGGATTATCGTCGATTCCTGCAGGAAAGCTTGCAGACAAGTTCGGAAGAAAAATATTCATGCAAGGCGCATTCCTACTATTTGCAGTAACCTGCCTAGGATTCGTTTACGCATCATCCAAACTTGTCGCAGCACTCATGTTCATAGTATACGGACTGCACAAGGGAGTCTTGGAAACA
>JBDRAY010000096.1:0-2360 GCA_043823295.1 Methanobacteriota archaeon
AAGCGTAAAGAGAATGTCACACAAAAACGGATAGATACTCAGTTATTTAATATTTGTCCTGAGTGCAGAAGTGACTTAGCTGCTTCTGATGCTTGTTTAAAAATTTCTACTGATTGGATGCTTCAAAAAGGTAGACATACTCCAAGTGGTAAGGGTTATTGTTTGAGACAACTCGACCTAATTTCAGTATGATTTTCATAACTCAATATATTTCAATAAGTTACAATAAATAATGTCTTACATACCTATTTTATATAAGTTATTGAATTATAAGTAGTTATAGAAACAGAGGTCTTGAGTGGCTACCCCAACATAGGGTTTTCAATAATAATGTCTTAAATCGCTTATAATGAGGCCCAATGACAGAACCAGAAGTTAAGGAACTGCTTGTTACATGCTATCGCTCTATTCCGACATTTTTAAAATTCTTTTTTCCAAATCACTTCTCTAAGGACTTTTCTCCGTTTCATGTGGAATTGTTGGAATTGTTGAGGCTTCATCCACGCCTTGCTATCGCCGCCCCCCGAAAACACGGAAAGACCGAAATAATCACTTTTGGGTGGGTCATGTGGAAGTTACTGATATATACCCGTTTTTGTCAAGCAAGCGAAGAAAATCACTTTACGATACTGATTGGAAATAACTACAATAACGCTTTGAAGTTCCTCATTCCCATTAAAGACGCTTTAGAGTTCAATGAGAAGATACTTTCTATATTCGGTCAGCTCAAAAGCGATAAGTGGTCGGAAAATGAGATTGAATTGACCTCCAAACAAAAGATAGTTGTTGGGGGTAATGACTTTAAGATTAGGGGGCAGAAGTACTTACAGTACAGACCCGATTTGGTTGTAATAGACGATGCCGAAGATGATGAGTTGGTCAGAAATGAAGAAAGGCGCAGGGACTTCGAACACTGGTTTTTAATGGGTGTAGAGCCCGCAATGAGTCAGGAGAATAATCAAATAGCCATGGTGGGGACAATCCTTCACAGGGATTCGCAATTAAGCAAGGTGGGGGATTGCACCGGAAAGTACGCTGGTTGGGTGTATAAAAAGTATGAAGCCCTATCTAATGGGGTAGCCCTCTGGGAAGAGGGGATTCCAAGGAGCTGGTTAGAGGCCGAAAGACTCAAAGACCCCCATACCTTCAGTCAGGAGTATCAGAATAATCCCGTCCCCTATGAACACGCCATGTTTAAGCCCGAGTATTTTGATGATTATAAAAAAGAGGATTTGCCCAGGGATTTAATAATAAACATAACCGTTGATCTGGCCTGTACCGACAAGACATATAGCGATTTCACCGTAATTATGCCCGTTGGTATAGACTCCTTTGGAGATATGTGGATACTCCCCTACCTGAGAGAAAAATACATAGACCCCGACAAAATCCTGGATTCGATGTTCAATATGTACGAACGTTACGCCCAGACGAGTGTCGTAGGATGGAAGTTTGGCAAATTTGGGGTGGAGAAGGTGGGTTTTCAGCGGTTTCTGGTAAGGAATTTTATAAAAGAAAGAAAAAGGAGGGGGCTGCACTTCCCGATAACCGAGATAGATGCCAAGGGTGATAAGGTATCACGAATCGCCAGATTACAGCCATGGTTTGCGGGGGGGGACATCCACATAAGGAGTGACATGCTCGACCTCAAAGAAGAGCTTCTGGATTTTCCAAGGGCCCGCCATGACGACGTATCGGATTGCCTTTGCATGCAAATTGACCTTATTTCACGCAAACCGATAGTGAAGGAAGCCCCCATTGAGAGGTGGCAGCCGACACCCGAAAGACAGAGATTGAGGATTTTAAACAGAATGAACAGCTGTAAACCCAAGGTGTATTGCAAATTTTAAGGGGACTAAATGGAAGTAAATGACAAGTGGAAATTTGGGGATTTAGAGATTAACTCCGCCGAGGTAGAATATTGGCAGGGTGAGCTTCGACTGGGAAGGGAATTCCGTAAAAAACATTTCGCTGATACCGAGAACAAGACGGGTAAGGCGTATGATTGTCTTAATTACTATTTGGGCAAACAGGGCATATTGAATGAAAACCTTGAAACCCCCATAGTGGACAACCAGATAGCCCCCATAGTGAACGCTTTTACTTCCGCCCTCTTATTCCAGAATCCCGAAATAATCATTAAAGAGAGGTCATCCCCAAAATTTAATTACCAGAACGAAATAACCAAATCCGTATTCAGGTATTTTCAGGAAGAGCTGAAAATGGACTGGCACAATCAGCAGGCTTTGTTTGAGTCTTATATAACGGGTTTGGGGGTTAAGAACAATGGATATTACTCTGAATTTGATTATGCGGATGAAAAAGAAAAGATTAGAACAACTGTCAAGAAACGAAAAGGT
>JBDRAY010000097.1:0-3352 GCA_043823295.1 Methanobacteriota archaeon
ATCCGTTCACTGACCCGTTCATCTATCAACTGGATCACGGGGCAATACACTTGATTACAACACTTGACTTGATGGACTCGATGCTTTTGATTTGCATGCTCTGCGGAATACTGGCTTTTTTAACATCATATATGATGGCAAAAAACTTCATCGAAAGCAAATTCATGGTCTATCTAATCTCTTTTGCTTACTCTACTGCTCCAACGTTTCTGCATTCATCGACGTGGCAGGGCACTTTTCGTTCGCTTTTCGTGGGCATATTCCCCCTTCTTTTCTGGTGTTTTTTCAAATACGAAAAAGAAGGTAAAAGAATATACATTCTATTCTCCTTTTTCTTATCATTCGCTTTGCTTTCCATCCACAGGATGGGTCTCATGATACCCCTGTTATTCATTGCCTATCTCATGGTTAAAGCGTATGTCCGGTTTTATAATTTAACTGAAGGAAAAAGCATTCTATTCGATAGAGTTATCAAGTATGCTGCGCCTGTCTTCTACTCTATCATCCTCTGCTTCTTTATAGTCTACCCTTTTTTCTCGTCAGTAGGCTTTTTTAAGAGTCTGAAGTATGAATACGATACTGGACTGCTTACTGAGGGATTGCAGACTCCAAGGGTTCTGCTTAATATGGTAATTGATTATTATTCGAGTGAGGGGATTCTCATGGTTTTCTCTTTGATTGGTCTGATAATACTCCTGGAAAAAGTCAGGCGGCCTGTTAAAAACATAAACTACTTGATCGTGTCCTCTGTTCTACTTTTATACTCTCCATTCCTACTTCAGGGGGAGTATTTAACTGTGTACATGTTGCCGGTATTCGCTATCCTGATATCCTTGGGTGTAAAAGGTTTTGTTAGTTTTTCAGACATGATCGTGTCATCTTCCCGACTGGATTACCGGATTCCCCAGATCCTGCTACTAGGACTTTTGCTGGCATCCTGTTTTTTCTCGATATTTATGAATCATTGGTGGACAAACACTCCCGTCTCTCCATTGGTTCCTGTACCTACATGGATGGATGAGCGTGTTTTACAATCGGCATTATATCTGGATAATTTTGAGGGAAGGGTTCTTGTTCCCCAGTTCACAAATCTCTTAACACAGTTTTCGGCGATGGTATCTGACCGTGACAAGATTTTTTTCGGCTGGGAGAACTATGGCTGGAGTTTCCATAGTAATCAGAACATGCTGGTATTGTATGACTTTAATATCACGTATGTGATCGAGTATGGTTTATACAAAAAAAGTTGGACGAATATGGCTGGTAATGTTGGCGATTCGCCTTTGTTAATTGACTTGGATAATGAAAGAGACAGGGTTTTTTCAAACGGTTTGATGGGTATATACGACAGTAGTTTTGATGCTGATCAATTGAAACGGATTGGGGATATGATTGAATGGTTGCGCGAGAATTCTCCCGGCGCCCAGGGATTACCTCCTACTTAATGTTTTATCTTTCTACTGTTATTTCTATTCTATGGCGTGTCGTAATGTTCTTTTTTTCGGTTTTGCCGGTTTAGGCGATACTCTTCTTGTCACTCCCGCGTTGAGTGCTTTGAGGGATACTTTCCCGGGCATTCATGTTTCTGTGTTGGTTGTTCCCTCTGGCGCCAGGGATGCGCTGGAGAATAATCCCTGCGTTGACGAGATTGTCTTCGAGGCTGGTTTGTGGAGGAATCCGCTCAGGTTTGTGCGGTTAATCCGGATTATCAGAAAGATGGGCTTTGATGCAGTTGTTACTGTTTACCCGACGTCCAGGATACTCTATAATCTCCTGGCTTTTCTTAGCGGTGCCCCTGAACGTATCGTCCATGATTATCCCGGGGATTCATACCGGAAGCTTTCGTTTCTGCAGAATGTGAGGGTGCCTTTGATTGAGGGCGGCCACAGTGTATTGCAGAATATTAAGTTGCTTGAGCCGTTAGGCCTAAAGGATGGGGCTTACCCTAAAATTGTCCTTAATCTTACTGATGATGATGTTTCTTTTGCAGGTGTCTTTCTTTCCGGTCGTGGTTTCAGGCGTGGCGGTGTTCTCGTCGGTTTCCATCCCGGTTCCGGTGGCATGGAGTACAAGCGGTGGCCTCTACCCAGTTTCCTGGCTCTTGCAGACCGGTTGCGTGAAGAATTGGGCGTTAAGCCGATATTTTTTTGCGGTCCGAGCGAGAAATCTTTCTCGGAGAAAGTAAGAGCCAGGGGCTTCAACGTCTTTGAGGGTTCTTCCCTGGGTGAGACAGCGGCTTTAATCGCAAGGTGCGCTCTTTTCGTCTCTAATGATTCAGCTCTCATGCATGTTGCAGTATCCCAGGATGTGCCTGTTGCGGCCGTGTTCGGCCCGACCGACCCTGCCAAAACCGGGCCTTACACGACGAAAAAAAGGGAGGTAACGAGCAAGTTGTCTTGTAGTCCCTGCTATGATCCTGCAGCTCACAGGAGGTTTTCCTGCACTTACGGTGAGAGCAGGTGTCTTGAGGCTGTGTCTGTTGATGAAGTCTTTGATGCGGTGAAGCCTATGCTAAAAGTTTCCCGTAAAGGCGCTCGAAGCAAGTAATCTTTTTTTGAATCGTGAATTCTCTGGCGCTTTCTCTTCCGGAGGAACCCATCTTCTCCGTCGTATCTGGGTCTGAAGAAAGCTTGATTATCTTATCTGCAAGTTCATTATGGTCTCCCGGCGAAAAAAGCATTCCGTTAACGCCGTCTGTTATCTGCTCCGGGATTCCGCCGACACATGAGGCGATCACTGGGACTCCTGCGCCCATTCCTTCAAGGGTTATCCTGGGGAAGTTCTCGGCAAGCGATGGTACGACGAGCATATCTGTTTCCGAGAGAAGAGATAGTATGTTTTCTCTTGTCAGGAATCCTTTGAAGTTTGTTTTTTCAGATATGCCTAGTTGTCTGGCTTGTTTTACGTATTGTTCTTTCAGTGGGCCGTCCCCGACCACTGTCAGGCGTGCATCCTTTTTTTCACCGACTTTTGTCAGGGCATTTATCAGAACGTCAAGCCCTTTTTCTTTAACGAGCCTTCCAACAAAGATAATGTTGGTGGTTTCCCCACCTCCAGTATTCCTCTTTATCGAGAATACGTCCTCGTTTACTCCGACCGGGACGACCGAGATATTCTCTTCAGGCAAGCCAAAAACTTCAACAAGCCTATTCTTCATGTATTTGCTCGGCGTGACCACAACGTCCGCTGTTTTAGCGGCTTTCCTCGCAAGTCTCAGGTGGGCTGCCCAGAGCATTCCGCTCGCCTTTTTCGGGTATGAGTGTATGTCTTTTATGGTGTATGGGTGAAGGTCTGCGTAGTGTATCTCCTGCACTACTGGTGTCCCCTTATTTTTTCCCAGAATGTTTGGCAG
>JBDRAY010000098.1:0-2142 GCA_043823295.1 Methanobacteriota archaeon
ACTATCAAGCTGTTTTATACTTTCACTATGTCCATCAGTTAAAACCAGGTCCGGTTCAAGAGCGACGATATTCTCAATAGACGGGTTGTAGTAATCACCGACACTGGGTTTTAATTTGGCTTCTTCCGGGTAATCGCAATAATCACTGATCCCAACCACCCTGTCCCCTAAACCAATCGCGAAAAGCATTTCTGTAATCGGTGGTACATGGGAGACAATCCTTTGCGGAATCTTATCTATATTTACATCTCTTCCCATATCATCAACATAAGTCCCCGGTTGGAATTGTGGTTGACAACCCGTAATCAAACCGACCAGAAGACCGAACAAAGCAATAAGAATAACAAATTTTCTCATATTAATAAATGTTACCTCCAATAAAATAATTGCAGTGAAATAGAAAGCCCCTTGTCCGCATGGACAAGGGGCTTAATTCATGTCTTTCCAAACATGTTCCCATCCCCCTTTCTCCGCGGAGGTTAAAGGATACTCAGGGGCCGGCGTTCTGGCTTCCCGCTAAAAGCGAGTCACAGCAGGCGGTACTGCGCTGGATTCTCACCAGCTTGCTCTCCGAAAAACTCTATATTCGGGTATCCCCTGACCAAGTTATCCTTTTACGAGGATATAATATGGCATGCCAGCAAAAAATGCAAGACTTATTCAGGTATAATTATTTAACCTATAGTATAATCAATTTTAAGAACATGGATGAAAAGATAGCTAATATCTTAAATTCCCTCATCCATTAATTTATTTAAGGCTATAATGAAAAGGTTTGTGATCCACGAGCATGACGCAAATATAGCTGGATGGCATCATGACTTAAGATTGGAACGGAATCACGTACTCAAAAGCTGGGCAGTTCCAAAAGGTGTACCACAAGAATCTGGGGTACGCAGGATAGCAATACAAGTAGAAGACCATAAATTGAGTTACAGAAAATTTGAAGGTAAGATACCCGAAGGCCAATATGGTGCTGGTAGTGTTAAAATTTGGGACCAAGGAACTTATGAGACAACGTCTTGGAACAAAACAAAAATAGAAGTGACATTTAGTGGTAAAAGGCTACAAAGTGACTATATCCTGCGTTGGATGGAGAAGATGAAAAGTTGGTTATTATGGAAACGATAATATAGTCTTAAATACTCTTGAAAAGCGTACGCATTTCGGTAACCAGGTTCTGAGATTCTTCCTCTGATATTCCCAGTCCGTTTTCCAGCTTCTGTATGGACAAGTCAATATCCGGGGAATTCCTTCTCATATCCGCCAGCTTCTGACTCTGCTTTTTAATTTCGTTATCGATATCAACCAGGTCAAGGCCGAGCGTGAATCGCCGATTTATAAAATCGAGGACTTTTCTTTGACCCATAAGGTCATCGACAGCCACCAGATAAAACGGTGATGTTACCCACAAACTCATGGCAGGGATATTCCGCTTTTGGGCTGTCCAGAGAAGAAAGGAACTTAAAGTGGGTTTCTGTCCGGCGGGTGTCTCATAATTCATCCCACAGTCAACGTCATACTGTCGCATATCTTCTCTAAATTCCATTGAATTAAAGACCCCCTGCAACTGGCGGGGAGCGGTATGAGCGCTGTAAGAAACCATACCCCCGACAGTGTAAATCTCCTTTACCGTACCGGATTTTTCAGCAGTGTCCAGAACCAGATTAAGAAACTTATACCATTCGTGGCTGGGTGGGGTAGTTTTTAAAATAACCAGGTTACTCTTGGTACAGGCATAGAACTTGCTTTCCGGAAATTGAATAACGTCATTCTCAATAGCCACACCACCCAGGGGGAAGAATTCTTTAAGCTCAACCTCAGCAAAGAGTTCCCCGCCAAGCTTTTCGTTCAGATAGCCGGCTACTTTTGCCCCAAGCTTACCGACATCCATACTCCAGTTGACGATTAATGTCAGAGACTTCAACTCTGGCTGGTGGTACAATTTAACTTGGTTTTTCACTACCACCCCCGCCTTTCTTAAAAAGCTCTTCAATGTGAGCCTTAAGCCACGTCTCGTCATCTTCACTGATTACTTCAGTTGGAGTCCGAGCAACAGATTTTCTCTGCTCAATCCTATCTCTGATATCTACCGGGAATTTATCGTAAATTTCATCGATAACTTCATTTACCTGCACCGTC
>JBDRAY010000099.1:0-41846 GCA_043823295.1 Methanobacteriota archaeon
CTACACGACGCTAGAAAAACAGTACCTTATGCTCAAAAACATATTGAGCTTCCACGAGCACATGAAAGTCCTTCTGGACGGAGGCGTGCCCTTAAAGGACATATTGGGCCTTAAGGTAAGAGCAGAGATATCTACGATGAAGAAGGTCCCGGAGGGTGAAATAGACAAACTCAAAAAAATCGGGGAAAGCATCGAAAGCCAGTTTAAGAAGCTTGAGGGTGAAGTCAAATGATAACGGAATACCGTACCGTGACGGAAGTCAAGGGCCCCCTGATATTTTCGGAGAGTGTCGGCAACGTAGGATACAATGAACTGGTCGAAGTAATTTACCCAGACGGCTCCAAGGTCATGGGCCAAGTCCTTGAGACGGGCCGGAAAAAAATAGTCATTCAGGTGTTCGGCTCGACCTCGAGGCTGGACACCGCAAAAACGAGGATACGGTTTCTCGAAGACACCATAAAGCTTGGCGTCACCAAAGACATGCTGGGTAGGGTGTTCAACGGCATGGGGGAACCGCTGGACGGCTCGCCTGGCCTCATCGCGGAAGACAAACTCGACATCTCAGGCTACCCTATAAACCCCTACGCCAGGGAGAAACCCCTGGAGTTCATACAAACAGGCGTCTCCGCAATCGACGGCATGAACACTTTAGTCAGAGGACAGAAACTCCCGATTTTCTCTGGTGCGGGACTCCCGCACAACGAATTAGCCGCGCAGATAGCCCGTCAGGCCACAGTATTGGGGGGGAAGGAGGATTTCGCCGTGGTCTTCGCGACACTCGGGATAACATTTGACGAGGCAAGGTTCTTCATAAAGGATTTCGAGAAAACAGGGGCCATAAAAAAATCAGTCCTATTCCTAAACGTCGCAAACGACCCGTCAGTCGAAAGGCTTATAACGCCCCGTATGGCTTTGACGGCAGCGGAATACCTGGCATTTGAACACGACATGCACGTGCTCGTCATACTTACGGACATGACAAACTATTGCGAGACCCTCCGCGAGATATCCAACTCCAGATACGAGGTTCCGGGCAGGCGCGGATACCCTGGTTACATGTACACTGACCTCGCCTCGATATACGAGAGGGCGGGTTGCATTGAGGGGAAGAAGGGCACGGTAACCCAGCTGAGCATCCTCTCAATGCCCGGAGGCGACATAACCCACCCGATACCCGACCTCACCGGCTACATAACCGAAGGTCAGATCGTGCTAAGCCGCGACCTTGAACGCCTCGGAATATACCCTCCCATAGACGTTCTCCCAAGCCTCTCACGCCTCATGGACGGCGGAATAGGGCCCGGGAAAACCCGGGAAGACCACAAGGGTCTCGCAAACCAGATTTATGCAGGATACGCGGAAGGAAGGGACCTACGCGGCCTATCCTCGGTAGTCGGAGAGGACGCTTTAAGCGAAGTGGACCGAAGTTACCTTGAATTCGCGGACTCCTTCGAAAAGCGTTTCGTCGCACAGAGCCCGGACGAAAACCGCAGCATAGAATTTACCCTTGACCTGGGATGGGAGCTTCTTTCGAGCATCCCTGTGGAAGACTTGAAACGGGTTTCGAAAGAGCATATCATCAAATACGGGAAAAGAGATTCTAAATGAGCAATGAGTCGGTTAATCCCACCCGGATGGAATTGCTTGAGACGAAGGGCAAAATCAGGCTCGCGGAAATGGGACACAACCTGCTAAAACAGAAGCGGGACATACTGGTCATAGAATTCTTAAGCATACTCGAAAACGCCAAGCACTTGAGGGGCCGGCTGAACTCCCAGCTCGGCAAAGCTTACAGGTCGCTTGTAATAACTCAGGTCAACCAAAGCCTCTTCGAGATAGAGGACGCGGCCCTCTCGGTCAAAAAGATTCCAGGGATATCCGTTACAGTCAAAAATACGATGGGCGTTAAGCTGCCCGTCATAAGCCGTGTGACAGTCAAAAAGGGCATCCTAGAGCGGGGCTACAGCGTGGTCGGCACTTCCGCGAAAATCGACGACGTCGCCAAGAATTTCGAGGACGCCCTAGAAACCATAATCAACATAGCCGAATACGAGACCTCGCTTAAAAAGCTTATAATCGAAATCGAGAAGAACAAGCGGCGGGTGAACGCGCTAGAGCACGTTATGATTCCCCGGCTTAAGGCAAGGGCCTCTGAAATAGTCTTCCGACTGGATGAAATGGAGAGGGAATCCTTTGTTACCATGAAGATGCTCAAAGACAGGTCCCTCGCCGAGCAGGTGGCTTGACCATCTTATATTTCCGGCTCGAATCTTTCGTCATACTTGCGGTGGACCAGCCTTCGGGCGGATATGATTCTATAACTGTCGCTTATCTCCTTTGATGTTACTATCCCCACCACCTTGCCCCCATCTAATATTGCAATCCTTCGTATGTTGTTTTTCCCCATGATCATGTTTACCTCATCAATCGGAGTTCCGGTTTCCACGGTTATTAATCCCTTGGTCATCACCTTGGAGACTGGCACGTCATGGGGCGTCAAATCCTCTGCCACAACCCTTTTAAGTAAATCGGTTTCAGTGATTATCCCAAGCTCCTTGAGGGGCAGGAACTTACCGTATTCGCCGGTGACTACGAGGTAGCCGGTGTCCCTTTTTTTCATAAGCTTGGCTGCATCATAAACCGTCTCGTTTTTCGAAATAAATGCAACGTTTTTCTGCATGATACTGTCCACAACATCCATCAAATCACCTCACATAAGTTAATAAAAGTCACCTACATTTTACGCCCCGCTGCAGCATCCTTGTAAATATCCGCTATTATGCCCGAGGTCTCACTCGTAGGCTTGATTTTACTCACCCGCTCGTATTATTCAAGGGCCTCGTCGAGCTGGCCGTTGGCCCGCAATAAAAAACCGAGGTTCTCCAAGGCCGAGAGTCACCAAAAAAATACGATACTCCTGTTATTGACACTGATTTTAAAGTATAAAAAATACACGTATAGCGGATAAGTATAACTCCCCAGATCATCCAGATAGGAACCCAATGCTGGAGGCCGATTCATTGGTCTAATCCAATCCGCAATGGGTTTTAATAATAACCCCCTTGGAGAACGGTGATTTTGGGGTAAATAGTATATACTAATTCATTAAAACACTCTGATGTAATTGGAGAAAAACAATAGACTACGAGCCTGTCTGAGGGGGGGAGCCGGGGTTGTGCGCCTACCCATCCGCAATATAATTTACAAAACAGCAATTTGCTGTTTCGATTATGGATAAGAATCAATAGATAAGAACCATTAATGTTGCCGGATCTCTTTTCCGAAGCTCCTCAAGGAATTCCAAGTATTCGTCGAAGGGTGCTTTATGTCCGCTTTTCCGGCTGAATAGAGTAAGGTTTCGCCTTTCATCCAACTGTTTCAACTCATCCCTGTTTTTCCACCATTCCATCTCATCTAGATTAAACAATGCTATGCCGCCGGGTCGAAGCGTCTTGAACAATCCTGGAATAAGCTTTGGAACCTCTTCAAAACCCGCCTCGAAAGTATTGCATGAAATAATAAAGTGAAAACTGTTTTCAGGAATAGTTGCAGGCAAGTCATTCGCACTTGAAACTATGAAACGCTTTTTCGGCAGACCAGACCGCTCATCCCACCAGAACCTCGCACCCGTCCGAAAGCTTCAACACCCTCAAGCTTGTTTAAATCCCCCACCGCCACGCCGTTTCTGCAGTTCACGTCAGCGGCCAACAATACCTCGCCCGGAAACCTCCCACCCAAATCGCTCAACAACTGCCGCACCTTGACTCCTAACATAAACTCATATCCCTCAAGATGCACTATCAAGTCGTCTCCAAGCCACATCTTCTCCGGCTCAGCACGCTGTGATTCAACCGCAATCCTCTCCAAGTCGGCGACTGTGACGGGCTTTCTCGCGTGCTTGTGGCTTGGGCTCATTGTGTGGTTATTTTATACGGGATTATAGTAAATATTCTTTCATGGGTGATGATTTTATCCCTCCGCCTGAGGCCGTGGAGGTTGTCTCCGAGAAAGTCAGGAAAAAAAGGATTCTACCCATATTATTGGTAGTGGTTGTTGTCTTGCTCGTTGCTTTCATATTCTTCCTTCGAAGTAGCGTGGAGCCAATATCTAATGTCACCGTGTTTTCAACGTCAAGTCTCGGCGAAAAAATGTTTGCGAGCTCTCCTCTAATAGTCCCTCCCGGATTCACATTAACTGACGTGAATCACAGGAGTGCCCCCTTTAGGATGGGTAAAAATTTTTTACCTGTTGATGCGATAGAGCTTACTTACGCGAAAGACGGTGAGAAAATTATTGTTTTCATTGCGAAGGGTACGGTGGATGGTTGGAAGAGGATTATCGGAGGTAAGGGTTTCTGGCTGGAGGAGAGTTTCGGGGATAATGTTTATTCAGCCGACTACAAATACTTTGATGAAACAATCAACTTTATCTACTGGTGGCATAACGACTCGATTATTGGGGTTAACGCCTCGGTCAGGACGGTAAACGTGATTGATTTGACCGAGAAACTTGTTTTACACCACCCTCCAACAGAATCTCTCGCCTAGGTTATGGTGCATATCCCACTAGTAATCTGACAGTTTAACGGGGTGGATGACCCAGTCCAGTATTGGGCTATTGCCATGCAATAGAGGCCGCACACGAGGTTTGCGGAAACCGCAGCAACAACAAGTCCAACAATAATCCATATTAATCCTTTTTTCGCCTCCGCCCGATCGTTAGGCGATTCCGCAGTAATGTACTTCAAACCCTGAATCGAAATCAATAGGACTGCCAAAGCCGCTGCAACAGTCTTGAGTGCGACGATTAAATCACTCATTTCAGTCAAATAATCTTGGCTGCTCACCAGATTGGCTGCAATCAGGAGAACAAAAACCACGACAATGATCCTTCCCTTCATTTTAAATCAATGCTCTGCAATCTCCAATACTTATTCCGAACGCTTCATTTAAAGCGAAGCAATAAATACCCTCAACGAGTTCTGCTGCAAGATATGCAATGAAAACGCCGATTATTATATAGATTATACCCTTTTTTATGTCTGCCCTCTCTTGAGGATTGTCTGATGTCACGTATCTTAGCGCGTGTACGGCAATCAATAGGACTGCGAGTCCTGCGACAACCTGGAGGAATGCTTCGTTTACTTCCCGTAGTGAATGCCCTAACGAAAATACTTCAATTGAGGGCTTTGGCCAAGGTCCTGGTGTGGGGCTTAAAGCTGCGGGAGAACTTACAGAACTTACTACAGTACTTATCGTCATTGTAGGAAGTAGAGATGCTATTGGGCTGGGCACGGGTGAACCAGATATTGTTCCTATTGAACTCGGTATCGTAGGCACGGGGCTTGATGATGTAGCTGGAATGCTTTGGGGGGGAGTTGGTGTTTCAGGAGTTATGTGAAGACCCGTCATCGGGGGGACGGGTGTTGCCGCAGGGGAGAAGACCGGGCTTGATACTGTGGCAACTGAATGGCTGGTGGGAGGAAGAAACGTGGGGCTTTGCGGGGGAGGAAGAGTAGGGCTTTCAGGCGGTACTATTGTTGGACTCATTGGGGGTATAACTGTCGGGCTATCTGGCGGTACTATCGTGGGACTTTCTGGGGGAACAATCGTAGGGCTTGGAGGCACGACCGTCGGACTTGGCTGGGGGGTTGGTGTTCCACTTGCGTCAACATCGAATGTGCCAATATTCTGGTTTACTCCGGAATTCCAGGTGGAAGTTCCTGCGGTACGGAGACTACCTTGCGCAAAAACCTTAAAGACGACAGTATCCCCTCCAATCCCGCCTTCACTTCCCGGAGTAGCGGGGTCGTCTCCATTCACCGACATAATCCCGAAAATTCCTGGAGTAGTAACAACAAAGTCTGGGGGATAGTGCACTCCATTAATCCACGCTTCAACAACAGTCCCAACCGGCGCGGGACTACCATCAATCAAAAGCGAACCGTAATAGCCGGCAGGGTTCGGAGGCTCTGCGGAAACACAGATTGAAACGGATAAAAAAAAGAGTAGGAAAGTGTTCAGCCACCTCATAGTATCTCACTTAACATATTTACTTCAAAGGTTATTTTAATCCTTCCTGCTTGTTTTGTGAAAAATTAAGATGATTACCACTAAAAGTAGTACTAGTCCCCCAATCATAAATGCTCTTGAAAAAGACCCTATTCCCCCACCGTAAAACATTCCAACAGGGGCTCTTTGAGGGGCTGGCGCTCCAGACACCATTTCACTGAGTATTTCTGTTTCATTCAGTGCGACGTCCCATATCTTGACTTCGTCGATTACTCCTTCGAAGTAGTAGCCGTTTGAGAGGGCTCCGATCAATTGAGTGTGAGCGGCCGCAGTGTTTGCAACTATTCTCTCGCTCAGTCCCTCGAGTGTTCCGTCTACGTAAATTTTCATGTTTCCTAATCCTCCGTATTCGTCGATGAAGAAGGCATTACTATTGTCTATGTCACCGCTTTCTCCAATGTCGAGGAAGAAGTTGTGGTAAGTCGTAGACGGTGTTAAACCTCGCTCGCTCTCATACGATTCCGGGATTATAACGTCCTCGGAGTTCAAACTTAAGGTTCTTGCAGGCGCCGGGTGTGGTATGCCTTCAAGGTCTTCGATGTATGTTAACATCTGCTTCCTCATCCCCGTGAAGTAGCTCCAGTTGTCGCTTCGCCCGGAAAGGTCTGAGAGGATTTCCGCGCTCATGTTCACTGCGCTCGAGTATCTCGGAGTAAACGACTTATCCACACTCGCGTAAATCCCGTTCAAGTAGGCTTGAGCCTGGTTTGCGGTGGCTCCCGGATTCTCAGAAATGGCTTTCTCAAGGGTTGCGATTATTCTTGAATCTTCAATTCCCTCTCGCATCGACTCGTAGATGACTGAGTCTAGAACATCCCCACTCCATGATGGAACAACAAGCTGGTATCCAGCCTGCGACCTATTACCCTTCAAAGTTCCAACACGCCCGTAGTATGGATGCTCTAAATCGTCGTAAGGGTGTAAACCCCACACGTTGTAGGCGTACACGTAAACTCCAGTTCCATTAAGCGCTGAAGCATATACTCCATTTAGGAACCTGTTGTAGAGGATCTCAGGCATCGTCGCAAAGTATGTCGTATAGTATGACATTGAATCGCCTGAACGTGCAGTCTTCTCAACCTCTGTCTCATTTAACCTGCCGAGAGCGTACACCCTTATATCCAGCCACGGGTCCATGGGTGCAAGGTTTCCTCCAGGATCGTCAGTGAAGGAGTGCTCCCACCCGCTTGCTGTTGCGGCACTCCAGCTTAGTGTGCGGTAGTAGTCGTCGATGAAGTAGACTATGACGTCTTCACTTCGCGTGCTCTGTTTATCCAGTGTGACTGTCACAGTGTTTGAACCAGGATTCAAGAAACTTCCAATACTTACATTGAAAATCTCTGCAGAGTAATTAAGGTCGCTTACAGTCCATCGCTCGATGTTATTTACTTTAATAGACGCTCGTACGTTTGGAGTCGCGCCGTATACTGTAAAGAATATGCTGTTTGCATTTGGGTCTGATCCGTCAGCTGATGTGGACAAAACAACCTGCCCTGTTGAGGAGGTGGGATTAGTCAGGAAGTGTCCTGCAAGCGGCTGCTCGCAGTTGGGGTAGTAAGTAACCCACGTTTCAAGTCCTGCCTCCTGAGCTAGCTTGTTCATAAAAGTAGTCCAACCCCGCTCTCCAGGATCTACTCCCGGTTCGTCGCTGAAGCTTACTACCGGAGTGACTCCGAAGCCTGCGAAAAAGTTAGCGTATTGCTGAAGTATTGCAGGATATTCTCGCTTCAGATCTTCCGGATTGAATGTGAAGGCATTGTCTCTTACGTGTAGCATTACCTTGTCCGGCAGGATCCCCAAGTCGGCAAGTTTCTCAATCTCCTGCTGGTTGGGTGAGTAATCGATCGAGTAGCTGGCGCTTATCACAGGTTTAAAATATATCAGCGGGTTAATATCGTGTCTTTCCATGTTTGCTGCCGCAAGATCCCTTGGATTAGAAAAGTAAACTCCGGGAGTGTACGGGGAGTTGTATATATACGGGGTTGCGTCTGGCTGCTCAAGAGCAATGTCGTGGACGGTGAATTCAAGGTCGACTTGCTGGAAGTCGACTCCAGGACCAGAAATCGTGACTGTACCTGTGTATACACCCGGGTTCGCATCCCCTGGAACGTCTACTGTAAGCCAGACCTGCTGGCTTGATCCAGCCTTGACATCCATCTGATTCCCATCCTCCAAGTACCATGGATTTACGCCAAAAGCGCTTCCACTACCCGACTTCCATCTCTTATCTATTGCGACGACTTTCTGGATAGTTATGTTATCATCTGGGATTGTGTCTGAACCTTTTACTAGGTCGCTTACGCTAATTTGCACGTTACTTAAATCTTCGAAGGCGTATATCGAAAATGTCACAGGCTCCGAGTAACCTGCAACCTCAAATGCTTTGATTGTGTTGGTAATCTCGCTCGCACCAGGTATCGTATTTGGGTAAACCTTTTCCAAATAGTCTCTTGAATAAATTACGTAATTGTTTGGGTAGTCACCCGGATTTATCGTATTCGACTCTACATAATCCCACCTGTACAATGTCCTGTTCGACCTGTCAATCTCCCTGCTTGTATGAAGGTCATCGAAGCTTACGAAAGAAAGCCTGACGTAGTCTATGGGAAGCGGCTCTATGCCACTTAACTGTTGTGGATAGAAAATCTTGAATGTGAAGTATCCGTCAATGCTTCGAAGTAGCTGGAAGGGATTGCTTTCAAGGTATATACGCAAAATCCTCCAGGTGTCGTCTCCCATACCCCCTAGTCCTCCGATTTCATGGTAGCTTATTTCTCCAAAGTCGAGTTTAGAATATACTGTGGGCTTGCAATAAGAGTTCATGTCATCGTATTGCCCGCAGTTGGTCTCATCGACAACATCCTTGTATCTAATCTCAAGGATGGCGTGAGAGTATGGGACTCCATTGCCCGAGAGGTTGAGACTGCTGGAATCCAACTTGAAGTGCATGCTTGTTTTCGGATAAAGTAGGCGGTACGTCGTAGACCCTTCACTCCGTGCCGCTTCCACACCATCTTCGAGGACTGCAGTCAAGTAATGCCAGACTCCGTCATTTACTGGAGTGATTCCTTGCGCATAGCTTACGTGGCTGCCGTTTCCAATTCCGAACTGTGCATCACCATTGGCCAACCGTATCACGTATTCCTGATTTACCCAAGCCCCACTCCAAAGCCCGCGCTTGAGCACTCCCTGAGTGCCCGTACTCGTAGTCTTAACCCAAGCAGCTAAAGTGATTTCATCTCCAAGTCCTAAAGCAGGATTTGGATTAATTACAATGTTGTCGTCGACACCGTCGAACTCGTAACCCTGTCCGTACTTACCCGCAACCAACTGCGGCGGAGTGTTCCCGTCGCCGTTACCGTGATTCCAATCAGTCAAAGTCCCATGGTAACCTCCCACAACATCATTCGCATTGCCTGAAAACGGGTACTCCGCAACCAAACCAACAACACAAACACCACCCTCGTCAACCTGACCATCACAATCATTGTCCAAACCATCACAGGTTTCCACGCCGCCGTTTGTTGGAGTGCAAGTGGTTCCCATACAGTCCTCCGGAATTTCCCCGAAGATTGAAGTGATTGTTTCCGTCACGTTTATGATTTTATTACTCGGGTAGCCTGCCACAGTCATGGCTTCTACGATGCGTTCGTCCATAGGCCACGGCCACAACCCCTGCCCGGTCCGAACACCGTCTACGTATCGGCGGCAAAGGTTTGCGCCACGTGTCGTATTGAAGACGTTTTCGTTAGCGCCATAGGCGTCGGCGACGGTCGCAGCCTCAATATTGTTGTCGGTCGTCCAGTAACCGGGATCCTTATTGTGAAATTGTTCTCCAATTACCGTGCTATTAGCGTAGATTAATCCTCCAGGTGGGTAAGTGCCGGCTTCCTTCCAGCGTGCTGATCCGTCTTGGACTTCCCCTCCACTTATTGTCGGCCAAATTGGCTCTGTGGATCCAGTAGTACCGTTTACAATTAGCTTATAGTAGTGTCCGTTCCAAGTGGTTGGTATCCTATAGATATTACGTGATCCAGTATTGTAAAGAGTATTTGGTTTCCACTGATTGTGTGCTCCTAGAATCACGTTGTAATCCACTCCAGGGTGGTTTGTATACACTACATTATCACGAATATCTGTTGTTGTAGATCCAGTCAAATAGAAAAGGGTTCTATCGTTGAAAGCAGGGATGTCCTGGTCTGCCGTCACATACGAAAGCGATCCTAAAACTTTTATGTCTGCTGCCTGGTCCTGTTCGTCTAGTCTGTCTCGGGATATTAACCCGTAATATTGTGTTCCACTTGGATTCTGTTCTTTTAGGGAATCCCAAGTTGCAACGCAGTTTTCGCAAAGACCACCATAACTGTTATAGTACATTGAAAACGTCATTTTCGGGTCGCTTCGGCTCGTCCCCTCCCACCGACCGAAGCATCGGCGGAACGTAGTATTGTCGCCGTGCTGGGAGTTCGAATACGTCTTCCGCGCGATACCGAATCCGGCACAATCTTCAAAGGTGTTGTTATTCGATGCAGTGTGTGCACCGAATATGTTCGTATTACCGTCAAACGCATCCCAGCCGACAACCCTTCTAATTATGTTGTCGTGTGAACGCGCAATGTTGACCACGGTTGCGGAAGAATTAAAAGCATTTAATCCTTCTATAACGAAGAAGTTGTTTTGATCCAATAAAACCGGTTCATTTACTCCTGCACCATTTACCCATGCTTTCCCGTCACGGTAAGCCTTAACCGTTATTGGGGATCCGCTTGACCCGCTTAATCCGTCAGGGGGATTAATCATGGAATCAGAGCCAGTGTAAATTCCATCTAAAAGACACAGTGTGTGTCCCGGCTGGGCGATACTCCAAAAGTCTGACACCTTAAACGGGCTTGCAAGTGTCCCGGTTCCCCCGCCGGTCGGCGAGGCATAATAGTCGCAGTCGGTAGCGGGAGAAGCGCAACCTTCATCGACAACCTCATCACAGTCATTGTCAACTCCATCACAGAATTCAGGAGAAGGAGTGCACACATCATAGTGTTCGCAACCGTCTGTGAGGTCTACATTCGCATCTTCGTAGTTGTGGAAGCATCCGTCGAACTGGCATTCCCCGGCGACGCAGCTGGTGAATGCTTTCGGTATGTAGCAGATGTTTCCGCAGGCTCCGCAGTTGAAGGGGTCGGTCTGAAGGTCGTAGCCTTCGTCTACTGTGGAGGCGGCGGTTTGCGTGCTGCATCCCATATCGTAGTAGCTTGCGTCGCAGTCGTTGTCGATGCCGTCGCAGACTTCAAGGTAGTCGGGATTGCAAGGGCTTGGCTGGTCGGTGATGGCGTTCCATGAATAGTTCGCGGCGAGCTGAAGGGTACCTATGGGATTGCTTGTGTAGAAGTTGTTTCGGAACATTCCGGAACTGTTCTTATCGTTCATGGTGTACGACCACCACTTCACTGGGTTTTCGTAGTTGGCTGGACCTCCCACATAGTCGAATCCGTAGGTTGAAAGTAGGTTCGGCGAATCCGCGATTTTCCTGGGATCGCAGCTTGTCTCCTCGTGCGCCCAGCTTACCAGAGCAAAGTTTTCCCGCTCGAGGAGGTCGAGTCCATACCACGTGTCTCCTATCTGTCCTCCATAGCGGACTTGGGTGTATTCGTCATACCAGTGGTAGGGGTTGACCATGTCGTCGTACATGAGCACCTTGATGTTTGGGTTGAAGGAGTGGATGATGTCGCTTACGTTGTTTATGAATTGTCCAAAGAGCTGGTAGTTTTCTAGTCCAAGCCTTTTCGAGCGGCTGTCGCGGTTGAAACCCCAAATTTCGTCCATGGTTATGAGGATGTAGTCGGGCGTGAGCTGCTGCATCGTTGGGCGGACGATGTTTTCCTTGTAGACTTCGAGGACTTCTGGGTCTGCGAAGCTCATCTTTTCCGTGCGCGTTGCAGTCGTCCTCGGGAGGAAGTCGTAGTCGACGAGTACGGTAGCCCCCGCGGGGATGCTTCCAACTGGAATCCTTGTCACAATCGCCTGCCGTCCAGCGAGCACGTCGCTGGTATTTAAGGCAGGAATCGGGTTTGTGTAGGTTAACGTGTAGTCTACGTCCCTCTGGTATTTAACAGACTTGTCGAGACTGTATACTTCAAGCTCGGTCGCATTGGTCTCAAGGACGTTTCGCAGGGCCCCGCTTACTTCAATGATTTCGAGGTCGTCGACCCACAAGTCCATGGCGTTTGAGCTCTGTGCCTTAATCTGAATCCACAGGTATTCGACCCCACCGTATGTCGGAAGTGAAATTGTGAATCTCTTCCACACCCCCTCGTAATCCTTAAAAGTGATTGACCTGTAGTCATAGTCCTTCATCTCCTGCCTGCTGGAATTATAGAACTTTATGATAATGTTTTGATAGCCCTTCTCTACGGGATTAATGTTCTGTTTTCTCACGTAAAACGTCAGTTGATAGAGCTTTTCAGATTCGACGTCGAAGTAGCGATCGGATTCGCTGGGGCCGGAGATAAGCGACGAACTTCTTCCGCTTGCGATGTCGCTTGGAAGGTGAAGCTTAGCCGAGCAACTTCCTGAGTGACTTACAGTGCAGTCCCTGCTCCAGTCTCCTGGATTTGCTGGTTCCACGACGTGCCAGCCGTCGGGGAGCGCGCTGCCGACCTCAAAACCCGTGTTTAATGCCACGTTTGGAAGCGCAGGAACCTGTAGGATGTTCGAGCCGTCGAACTGGCCTGAAACGTTTTGCGCCCAAATACCCTCATAAAGGTTCGGGTTCACGGAAGTGACGTAATAAGGCGACATATAGGTTGCAGTGTGAAAATGCCTTTTCTTTAGGAAGTCTTCGCGGGCTAGCATGGCATCAATGGTTCCCTGCGATGAAGTCGGGCTTAAATACCTGCCCAATCCCATGTGGTGGAAGTTCATCTTAAGTCTCGCGAGGTGGTCGAGGAACTCCTCTGCAGTCGGATAATCCGGGTAAGTGAGGCTGCCGTATTCTCCCCTGAACTCGTAGTCTGGCCAGTCTAGGATTTTGATGTTGGGGAGTTGTATGTTTGTGCCTTGGCTGTCAAGAAGCCATATTAGGGTCACAACTCCGTAGAATGTTCCCGTTGTCGAGTTTGCGAGCACGAGTATTTGGTCGGGTTGGGTGAGCAGTATGTATCCTTGATTGTATCCTCCGATTATCTCAGTGTTTACGTTGGCTGCTGCCGCTATTGCGAGGGCTGAAACCGTCGGATTCGTGTTGGGATTTCCGATTACTATCCTCTTCGTGCCGACTGGAGCGGCGATATCCCCTACCAAAACTGATACAGCTCCCGAACTATTTGCGATGATCGCGTCTTTTAAGTAGTGTGCGGTGAAGTTGTCGTAAACGTCGTTTATATCCGTTATTATCTTCCAGGAGGAATCAACTTGGACTTGTGTTGTGGATATCTCTTGGATTTCCTTGGGCTCCGGGATGATTTCCGGGATGCTTAGTGCCCCGGTTATCGTGAAGTTCCATGAATAACTGGTTGGCATAAGATTGCCCGCCCTGTCCATGCATTTCACATATACTGTGTGGGGTGCGACAGTTAGGCTGGAAGACACCCAGTATGAATGGGTGACTCCCGTGCTGGTGAAAGTGAAGTCCATGCTTGCGTAAGACTTGTCGGCGTCGATTGAACCTTTACACGTTGCGTTCTCGTCGGTTTCAATGATTAATGTGGGTCTTGTTATCCCCACATCTCCCGTAGGCAGGTGACTTAAGACTCGTGGAGGCCAGTAGTCGAGCCAAAGAGTCTCTTCTTCACCAGCATTCAGCCAGTAGCCTTTACCCGGACTCATTTCGTTTAGACTCCAGAAAATCTGGGGTACAGAATTGTCAGCCTGAAACCAGCTTCCATTGTCGAAATGCTGAAGTATCGACCAATTACCGTCAATAGACTTCAAAGCATCCGCGAGTGCTCTAGTCTCGTTGGTTGTGAATCCAATCATGTTCCAGCAACAAAATGTTGAACCTTGGATGATCGGAGAGTAGACGGATTCCGTAGAGCCGTAAACTGTGAGCGTGTCGTCTGTATTCATCTTAAGCCAGTAGCCGAGGCCGGGAGTGAGGTGGTCAATCTGAGCGAATCCACCTTTTGCCTTCGTAATCCAGCTTCCTGCGGATGCGTTATAGTGGGATATGATGTTCCAGTCGACATCCCCCAAGACGGAATCGATTTCCGTGTTGGTGGGGACGTTGGGGAGAGCGAACATGTTCCAGTCTTCCTTAAGATCGACGGTTGCAGTTGTTTTGGGGTCGCCGTATTTCATAAGCCATAGGTCGCAGTATCCAAAACCGCAGGTTTTCGTAGCACCCGCGATATAAATGTCTCCAGTGTCTTGCACGCTAATTCCATTACCTGTGTTTCCTTCGTTATCTCCTTCAGTCTGCTGCCGCAAGACATTTCCGTCAGAGTCAAACTCAACAAGCCAAAGGTCGCTTCCTCCTGCGCCAAAGGAACTTGTTCTCGCAGTCACATAAATTACGTCGTCTGAGAAAACTTCGATGTCATTACCCTCTTCCGTAGAAGTCCCCCCCAAAGTCTTATCCCAAACCAGGTTTCCGTCGGAATCAAACCTCAGAATCCAAACGTCTGAACTCCCTGCTCCATACGATTTAGTGTATCCCGTAACGTAAACACTTCCGTCAGAGGCAACTGAAACACCCCTTCCGGAATCCATGTCACCTCCGCCAAGCATTTCATCCCAGATTAAATTCCCGTCTGAATCGAATTTGTGTAGTGTGAGATTATACTTCGAGTTCAATCCCTGCGGAGGTGCAGCCTGAGTTAAACCAGTAACGTAAATGCTTCCGTCAGAAGATTCAGCGAGTCCATAAGCCTGGTCTTGAAGGCTTCCCCCGAAAGTCTTATTCCAAATCAAGTTTCCGTTGCTGTCAAACTTTAAAAGCCAAGAGTCATATGGGGGTACTACTACTCCAGCAACGTATACAAATCCATCTGAAGATACTAGAACGTCATTACCTAATGAGTTTCCAACTCCAGGGATTTGTTTATCAAAAATTAGGTTCCCGTTCGAACCATATTTTAAAAGCCATAAGTCTTGGTCTCCAACGCCTTGGGTAAATATTCCTGTTGCATACACGTTACCGGAAGAATCAATGTCAACTCCCCTACCCGCGCTAGTATTCGTCATGGAATAATGGGTTGTGCTGGGTGATTTATCCCAAAGAAGGTTTCCGTCGGAATCATACTTGACCAGCCACAAGTAGCTAGTATCAGTTTTGTTGGTGTATTCAACCGATCCCGTTACGTACACGCTTCCGTCGGCTGCAACCACAACATCTTCCCCATAAGACCTTGATATCTCGGGCCTACCCGCACTCTCCTCCCACATAAGCTTAAAGGGGGTCTCGATGCACGAACTTGAGAAATCACATCTCTTATTGTGGGTGGCATCACAGTAAGATCCCGTAGGGCAATCCAGGGCGTCTGCACAGTCAGAAAGCCCATCCACGTCTTCATCCCCTCCAATCATGCATTTTTCAGGTGGCATGCAAAGACCGATTGAATTGCATACTAGAGTATGCCCAGCATTACAGAAGACGCCTTCATGACAATCTAGAACATCCGCACAATCGGATAGTGTGTCACCATCTTCATCCCCTTGGAGTTCACACTCCTCGTCTGACGGGATTGAGCCTGAAAACTGAACAGATGCCGAGGCATTAACTCTTCCATCACCTTGTATTTTCGATGGATACAACAAGTCTATTGCGGTTTCCTCCATGACTTTTTTCACGTCACTGGGAGTCCAATTTGAGTGTGCCTGTTTCATAATTGCCGCCAACCCTGAAACGTGGGGTGTGGCCATGGAAGTTCCGGAGATGTTGATGTGGCTTGTATCAAAACAGTGGATGTCGACTCCAAAGCCAATCCAAGCCTCATCCCACATAGTGTCCTGAGAGGATTGTGCTGCGCAAATGAGTCCTCCCGGAGCTACAACATCTGGTTTTATGATCGTCTCTCTTGGAAGTTGAATTGGGCCGCGCGAGCTGAATCCTGAGATAATATCTGCTTTGTCTGTTGAGCCGACTGTTATGGCTTTCCTGGCGGTTCCAGGAGTTCCGATGGTCTCGTCCCCTGTTTTTATGCAACTGCTGCTTCCTTGGGGTCCGCAGTTTCCAGCCGCAACAACTGCGATGACTCCGTTTTCAACTGCAGTATCAATTGCCCGGGATGATATGTCGTCTGGCCCGCAGTTTTCATCGTAAACCCAGCATTGACCCCCTAGACTTAAGCTGATTACATCTATAATGTCATTTGGGTTGGTTTCCCCAGCATCAATTCCATAAACGAGTCCGTCCCCGTCTAAGTCATAGGATTTTTCAATAGCCGCGATAATATTTGAAAAGCTTCCACCTCCAGACTGGCTTAAAACCTTAAAAGCGTAAAGTTGAGCATCTGGTGCAACACCATTGAGAGCACCGTTTCCTGCTGCAGTTGCAGCACAATGGGTTCCGTGGCCGTTGTCGTCCATCGGGTCTGCGTCATTGTTTACGAAGTCCCAGCCTCCCACCACCTTGCAGGATGGTCCCAGGCACCCGCCGAGGTCGGGGTGTGTGTAGTCTATGCCCGTATCAAGTATGGCGACAGTCATATTAGCGCCGGTAATACAGGGTCTGCCTGAAACACCACAATCGTTTCCGTCCGCATCTAAAAGCCACACGTCATTAGCTTCAATCAATTCCACAGAATCCATCAGCGTCTCGTAAACATCCAGGTTCGGATACACTCCCTTAATCTGTGGGAGAGCTCTTAACGCATCTGCTTCTTCTTCAGAAATGTCTACGGAAATACCGTTGATCACCTTGTTGAAGGTGCGTTCAACCTTAAGGTGTGGGATTGCTGATCTTATGAGGTCTAAGGTTGCATCCTGCTCCTTGTTTACCACCGTCTTTTGTGAGGCGAGCTTGTCGGGCAGAAGGCTTTGTAGTTCGGATATTTCCCTTGTTATCGAGTTTGCTTTTGAGGATGTTGGGGTTAGGGTTTTCCGCGAAGCTTCCATGAATCTTATCTCTTCTAAGGCTTCGGCTCTGACTTTAAGGGGTGGTTTCTCGTGGAATTCAATGATATATCCATCGAATTTGGGCTTTACCACTTCTTGAAGTTGCAGTGGTGAGAGTGTCGAAACCGGTGAGGGCGGGTCGTGGTATACTACTTCCCCCGGAATTGAGATTATGTTCCAACCTGAATTCAATTGTTTTTCGATGTTGAATGTGCAGTCTGTACAGGAGAGTTCTATTGATTGAAGGTTTGCGCCCTGCCATTGTGCGGATTGCTCTGTGGTGTGTCCGTTAATCTTGAATATGATTGTTTCCCCGTATACTCCCCCCTCTTTTGTTCCAGTGCCCGGGTCGTCACCGTTTATGGACATGACACCGTATACTCCCCTTTCCGTCACGATGAAGTTGGCGGGATAATTTACACCCCCAATCCATGCAGAGATTACAGTTCCGGGTGGTGCGGGAAACCCGTCCATTGTGACGGTTCCGTTAAACCATGCTGGAAGGGGAGGAATCCCGGAAATGGCCAGGGGGTTTACCCTTGCCTCCGTAAACAGTCCTCCAGGAACCTTAAGCCCGAAGTCGGCGACGATCAAGCCGAAGAATATTATAATAATAATTATGGTACTAGAAATTAGGGTATTTCGTTTCGCCCTCTCTAACCCCAAAATTGTATTGTTCATAAATGTTTTTCCCAGGGAATCCATGTTACCTACCCTGCCACTTGCAGACGTGTTAACTTATGGGCAGGTTTAATGTAAATAAGGGTTTTATGGGCAGGGTGGTCCGCACGCGATTGTACCGCCATAGGCCATCTGTAAGGCATGACAGTACAACCCGCATACTAGGTTGAAGGCGAGGTATGCGACAATCAACCCTACTATAGTCCAGATCAGCCCTTTTTTCGCTTCAGCCCTGCCTTTAGGAGACTCTGACATAAGCCATCGCAGTCCTTGAAGAGCAATCATGAATGTGGCTAAGGCTGCTGCAAGAGTCATTAAGCCTTCATTCAAGTCGAATGCGGACGCATTCCCAGTTAAGGCTGTTAGGATCATGCATGTGAGTTGGATCTTTTTTTTATTCATCCTTGTTTGAAAACTTATGCCTTACAAATTTCGGGTAAGTGCGACGTATCCCGTAGGTTGGATCGATGATGAACTTTACTGCTGATTCCATCCTATCCCAAGATATGCTGGAGGTAGAGCAAGGTTTGACTAGGAAGAATCCTTGAATTGAGACTGCGATTGTCTTATCATCGAACTCAAAATTTTCAGGCTCCTTAAATGTTAGTTCGACGTAGTCTCCGGTAGTTAAGTTAAGGTAGTTTCCATCGTCTTCTAAGAGGTAATCCAGAATCTGGCTTTCAGAGTATTTCGTATTGGACTCTGCTTTTATTGGAGTGATTTCACGTATTTCTAATTTACCGTCCAACTCGAATTCGACTTGAGCATAGTCTATTTCATACGCAAGCGTTGAGGAATCGAGTTTAATGTATATTGAGTCGTTTTCAGGCACGTTTAAGACTAATATGTTCTCCTGGATAATGCCCGCTCCCACACCATAAGCCTTCTGCCTTACCCAAACTGATCCATCCCACACCTTAACGTTCAGTACTCCTTCACGGTCTCGAAGCTTGTAAAGCGCACTTTTAAGTGGTTCATGCCATGACAATCGCGCGATCTTTTCAGCATTCAACTTTCCTAAAATATTTTGGAATTCATTCCAAGCATGTGACACTCCACCCGAACCTTTAACTCCTAAAAGAAGCTTGGCCTGGCTCTTTAAGGGTGGATTCGGAAAAGAGAGTATGATTCCATCGTGCAAGTCCTCAATATCGTATTCATCAATAATGTCGTCGCCATCAGAGTCTCTCAAGTTTTTATCGTCGACAGAGCTCATCCAGTATACTCCATCGTTTTCCATGAACTCCAAGCATTCTGTACCATCCTCCTCAAAGCAGGATAATGGTTTGACTGGATTGGTGGTGGTGTGGAATCCACCATCCAGGTCGGGGTATACCCTATTTTTCTTTTCATGTCCTATGACGAATAATCTCACCTTATCTGTGAAACTGTCCTCAACGAGTTCTTCAGTAATGCGTATCTTGTATTCCCCGCCAGATTCCTCTAAGTTTTCCAAAACCGAATACGATTCATCCTCCCAAGGGGGAAGAGCGCTATGAGGGTAACCTTCATGCTCTAGAACGTATTCACTCCCATTGAAAGAGTATATGAAAGGGCACCCGTCGTCAGGATTTGGAGATGGTGCTGAAGGACAAGTTGCATCACAATTGCATGCTCTGCCAATGTTGCCTGGCTTGGCGCATTCATAAGATAGCAGGTAGATGACAAGCCCTCTGCCTCCCGCGATGATGATTAATCCAGCTATAATATACATTAAAGCCTTTTTAGAGTTGTCTCTTTTAGCTGGAGTGTCTGCCGTAAGCCATCCCACTGCCACATACATCATCATGACAGTTCCCACTCCCACGGCTATTCTGCTTATGAGGTTTATGATGGGATCAAATGCTTTTTCAACTCCGTCGGCGATACAGTTTGCATTCGCATCCGTGTTTACAGGGTCAGCCCAGTCTTCTGCGGCATTATCCATTTCATACTGGTCTATCATGCCGTCACCATCTGTGTCGTCACAAGCGTCCCCTTCCTGATCGCATCCCACAGTGCCTTCATCACAGTAACTGTTCGGCATAGTGCCACCTGGGTTGTTCGCAATAGCAGGGCAATTGTCCACTTCATCAGGACAGCCGTCTCCATCAGCGTCTGTGACACAGGAACCATCCCACCAACCACACCCGCTCATAACCTTGCATGGATTCACTCCGCAATCCTTGGAATTAACGTAGTCATTGCACTCGAAATTCCTGGGGCAGTCAAGGCATCTTTTAAATTTATCGGAACTATCGTATTCCGGGACGCAACCTGTGGGAGCCGCCGCAGTACCCCTACAAGGTCCCTCGGGTTTTCTTCCCCCGCAACCTGCACTACAGTACTCGTAGTCGACAATCCATTCGCACTTTGCCGCACCCGTAGCGTGACATGGGTCTCGATTACACACCCACTCAAAGTCATAGTCTGAACAGTATATGTCATCTCTATCCGGGCAACTCCGACAAGTCCACAGTAAAATACCCATGTCAGGATAACATATTCCATCACCTGATGAATCAGTATCATAGTTCACACAATTGTTGAAGCAGGTTACGTCATAACCTACACACTCAATGAATGCAAAATCAAACCAGGCACAGGCTGTTGCTGAAACATTGTTTGAAAGAAAAAATACGATCAACACCGCGACTATTCTATTGTTCATTTCCTAAAAAAACGATGAGATTTTTTCCGGAACATCAGTTCTCGGAAGTATTTCACCAAGCTTTTGCTGGTAATCCCTTTGAAGCGAAATGTCATCGGAGATTATGAAAAAGTAATCATATTTCTTAAGCACCTTCATCTTGTTTTTAACTTCCTCTACAGCCGCCTTAGTGCCGACTCCAGCCGAAACTTCAATTGCGATCATCCTTCCGTCAGGCGCCTCAAACGTCACGTCCGGAAGCTTGGTGTGGTGTATCAAAGCCTGGTCGGTGAAACTCCTAACCTCCTCAAAAATCATCTGTTGCAATACAAAATGATCGTCCGTCTCACCACTATTGTTAACGATTAAAAACAATTCACTCTTACCCTGTAATGTAACAACCCTAACCTCCTCAAAACCTCTTTTTTCGAGGAAGATAATCTGCTCGTCGCTTAAAAGCGCCTTATTCTGCACTTTCTTGCTCAAGTCGAATTCAGTCTGAATCGCGTCACCGGAAGGTTTCTCAATGATTTGAGTTGGCCTGTTGATCATCTCGTCAGGCTTGGTTGTAATAAGCCTGTATTCTTCAGGGGATGCTTGAATGAAGATGGGAATCCTCGTATTCTCCGCGATAAGAAGCGCTCTGCCCATCGTTGCAATTGATAGGAATCTTTGTTCAGCAGTGTTCAAGTTGAATTGGTCGACAATCTGGTCTACTACGGCAACGTCCTGCTTTAAAAGAAGCTTTGTTGCCGTGTTCGTGAGAACAGCCCGCCCTGCCCTGGTCGTGAGGATGTCTTCCACATCCTGAGTAATCAATATCAATCCTAGATTGAATTTACGGCAAGTCTTAACGATCTTGAGAACATACTCTGCTTGCTCTCCCGCAGACAGTACAGTCCAAGCCTCGTCAATAACAAGGATTTTACGAGTTTTAGACTTCTTCATCTGAGTGTAAACGTACTCCAACACTGAAAACATGATAACGCCCTTTCCGACGTCCGGCGCATCCCTTATGTCAAAGGAAACAATCTTCTTGTCGATGTCCATGCGGGTGTGCTGGTTCAGAAACCTCATGGGACCGAAAACATAAGGTTTCGTCCGGTTAACAATAGCCCAAGCAGGCTTGTAAATCATCTCCTTACTCGACCTTGTTAAAGGTAAAGCCTCATTGTACAAGTCTTCGAGAAGCGGGGGAGTATTACTCCAAGTCTTAGGATCCTGTGTTATGCCCTTATCCTCATAGACGTGCTCTATAGCCTCATCCAGTATTGCCGCCTGCGCCTCAGTAAGCTCCCCCAACAAAACCCTGAAGAACGCGAGAAGCGAAAGTTTCTTCTCGTCAAGACTCTGGTCAAGTAGATCAAAGGGGTTTATAACACTCGTAGAGTCCGGCGCAATCCGGATTACCTTCCCGTCGAAGGTGTTTACCAGCTCGCTGTACTCTGCTTGGGGGTCGATTATGTTTACGTCAGTACCCTCCATAAGCTCCCTCATAATGAACAATTTTATCCCGAAACTTTTACCACCACCCGAAGTCCCTAAAACCAGAATGTTGGGGTTGGAAAGCTCGAAGGGATCTATTATGATTGGGATGCTGTTTATCTCGTTGAATCCAATAAGAATCCCTGACGTATGCTGTTCAAGAGAAGTGATCGCGAAGGGGAAACAGGCTGCGGCGGCAGAGGACGTGATGTTCCTGGTTATCTTCAACTCGTCTTTTGCGATTGGCAAGGTTGATTTCACAGCCTTCAGCATCTCGAGGGCAGGGATCTTTGGGATGATCATGATAGAGTTCATCGTCGACATGACCTGCTTAGCCGACTTCTCAAGTTCTTCCTTAGTAAACGCCTTAACGTCAAGGTAAAGGCTCATGTCAAACATCTTCTCTGTACCCTCCTGAACCAGGTTTAGGAGGGCCATAGTGTCCTGGTGCTGCTGGACAAGCGCTTGAGGTATGAGCTTTCCTGAAATCTCAAGGGCGTAGAGGTCTGTTTTCTGTTTTTTAATCTCGTTTTCGAGAAGCTTTATGGTCGAGTCGACTGAGTAGGGTGTTATGTGGATGGCGAGGTCGAAGTCCAAGTTTATCTCGATGAGCCTTGTAAGCCACCCGGGATCAACGAGCCTCGGATAGTTTATCGCGCAAATCACTTGGTGGTACTTGTTGATTTGAACGTCTTTAGGGTGGTGTATGATCATTGAGGGTGAAGTCAGGTATTCGATTAGCTTGTCCTCATACTCCTTCATGTTCAGGCTTTCAGCCTTTTTTTCTTGCGTCTTCTTTTTTCCGAAGGGTAGGAAATCTAAGTTCATTTCAAGCTTTCTGTGCTGGTGCCTCCTCCTTGGGTTGTTCAGTTTTTCCCGAAGCCCTTGCCTTGGCTTCCTTAAGCCTTCTCTCCCTCATATGCTGCGGACTCTCCTTCCACATCATGCGATACATGGTGATGGGGCTTATAAAGCTTTCAGCAATTTCGAAGGTCTCTGTGAAGTATGAGGAGTAGAAGTTTGTAAGCTGCCCCTTAGTCAGCCTGTCGGATATGATGCCTGAAAGCGAAAGTGTTGCCTGAATATTCTCACATCTGGTTTCAAGGTTTTCAATGATAAGTTTCTCATCTCCCTTAACCTCACCTGGAACGATAATGTAGAAGAGCCGGTCACAAATCTTGTTCTGAGAAATGTATTGCTTCATATAATCCTCAAAATGCTCGAAGTAGGCTAATGCGACCTTGTCGTCACGTTTGGAAATCTTCCTCTTGATGTGCCTGAGATAATCGTCCAAATCAAGGTTAACGGACCTCATGGCAATCTGGATTGGGTAAGTCAAGGCATTCAGGAAGTTCAGAAAACCGTAGATGACCATATCCCTGTCTTGCTCGCTCATTACGGCAAAGTTTATGGGCTTGACCCTAATGACCCCTAATATCCGGCCATCCTTCAGGTAGACTGAGTTCCCCTTAATAGACTTTATACCCATTATTTCTCGGGCTGCAGGTGAAAGCCAGGAAAGGGTTTTTTTAGCCCTGAAAAAGTTGAAGTAGTTCTTAATTAGTCTGTCGAGATTGAATTTCGCAAACCCTATCGTTATCAAACCTACAACGCCGATAATCATTACTTTGGCAGGCATCGGCATGGTCTCCATAAGGTAGACGTACAATGCAATACCCCCTCCAATGCCGACGTACACTGATTCCTTTAAAGTGAACGGCCCTAAAATCTTCTCTTCGTAATGGACGTTTTGGGGTATGGCGTATGGCATAGTTAAACAATAAGATATTTATCTAGAAGTTATAAATACTGGCCTGCGTTGGTTTTTTTTCCTACTGGTTCCATTGTATTAACATGGTTTTGAAAAGTAGGCCTAAGTGGCCTGCGTTAAACGGTCAGGTACATTCCGACACTCACCCTCTTGAAGTTCAGGGTTCCTTCCCGAACCTCCTTTTTGACGCTGCGGCGGTTAAAAAACTTACTGAAACACACTTTTCAAGTGTTAGGGAGGAGGCGAGCAAGCTCACCCAAGATTATCCTTCGCTTGATGGAGTATTGGTAATCTATCCGAAATCCTATGGAAATCCCCCTTCAGCCGTTTCCCAGGGAGAACCCGCGCAAGAACCTGTCGAAGGCTTCTACTGTTACCTCGTCTTTGACAGGAACGGTTTCTTTACAAAAAAAAGACCCGGGAGTCCGAACCCCCTCCACCATGAGGACCGTGAAAGGGCAGAGGAAACTCTCTCCCACGGTTTAATGGGCAGGCCCGTAAACATGACCGGGTATCTATTCCGAGACACGCTTGTCGAAGGTGATAACGGGTTAATTCACGATCACAGGATTCTGAATGTGCCAACCCTAAGCGACCGATACAGAGTTCATAACCTAATTTACGTTCCAGTTGACAGTAACGAGCCAGTAAAACAGGTACTCCCACAACCCAAATAAAAAATCATCTCCCGTAGTAGACGTCGCTCGGCTGGAAGGATTTCGCAATCTTTACAGAGCTTATGAACTGTCTCTCCTCCACGTAGCCTTCCTCCTTCATGAGCTTTATCATCGCCCTGTATTGTTTTTCGGTGGGGTGTTCCCGGTCGTAGTCTTCTAGGTCGAATATTTCTTGGGCTGAGAGTTTGTCGATTTCGAAGACGTCTTCAATGTTTATGAAGAATATGTCAAGTAGTTTCTCCAGTTTCGTGTATTTCTTCTTGTTTCTCCTAGCATCCTCAATTTTCTTCCATGCCCCGATGGGTGCCCACTGGTGGCCTAAGTATTCTCCTGCATAAGAGTATTGCCCCCTGAATTTTACGTTATCCATCCACCACAAGGCCGCAAGCTTGCTTGATTCACCCATATTATACCACATGGGACCTTTGAACGGTTTAAGAGCCTCCCTACGCGAGTATGACCCCCCAAAAAGACCTGCAGTGGTTTGCGCCCCCCCATCCTCCTCCTCTAAACCAGTAGTCATGAAGGATCTTACTGAATCAACAATGTCTGCCACAGCTTTCGCGTAACTCCTACGTTTTTTCGGATGCTCGAAAGCATCCTCTGAAATTTTCCCGGCAAGCTTGAATAGCGTGCTTGCGGCATGCTCGGCCCGAAACCCGCTTCCCTCAGGGCCTCCGGATCCTCCACCCCCGTCTCCGCCAAAGATTAAGAATCCTCCAGATGCGAATTCCTTTTTCAGCATCTTTTTAGTTCCGGGTTCAAGAAGCTCTCCCAGGGTAGTGCGTTTTTCCCTGCTTAGTCTTCCATGCTCCTGCGGGACTCTCATACTAACTATCGTATTGTCTGGAACGCCATCTTGTTGCATGCGCTGGGCTTGCTCAAGAGCCTGGTCTAACTTAACCTCCACAATTTCTTCTTTAAGGCTGATTTCGGAAATCTCAACGGGGTCGGGCTTCTTCCCCCCTTTTTTAAATTCGCCGAAAGCCTCTATCTTCAAAACCTTCTTGATGTTTGATTCGTCGAAATCCTTTTGTTTTTCAGTTATTATGGGGCCTCCCCTCTCAAGCATTTCAAGTCTCTTCTCTTCAATGCTTTTCTCGCGGTCCTTCATGTCCTTGGGTTTTTCATCATCCATTTTAGATTACTTTTTCTTTTTAGGCGTCTTCTGTGGTTTTTTCTTTTTCTCCCGAAGTAGATCACTCTCCTCGGAAGCCCTCTCTCTGAGACGTTCCATCGACCTCAAAGCCTTACCTCGGGTAATGTCTTTTTTCGCCTCACCAACCCGGCGTTCAGCATCCTTTTTCGCTTCATCGACCTGATTTTCAGCCTCCTTCTTCATCTCATCGAATTTAGTTCCCTCACGGCCTTTAATAGGCCCAACGTTAGGTGAAACAGGATTTAAGGATCTTGCAATAGGAAAAGAGGTTTTTGATTGTCTAACTCCCCCTTCACCCGCCGGCGCGGAAGAAACACGTTCACCTGAAGCCCCGTAAGTTTCACCCGAAGCTCCGTATCTTTTCCCTTTAGAACCCCTCATCTGAGGTAATACCCTGCCGGTAGTATCTTCTTTCATGTGTGCTTGAAGGCTTCTGTCAGCAGCCCCCTCGTACCTGTCGCTTCTAGCTGGTGCCTTCCCAGCCGACCAATCCGACTCTGTCGGCCCTTCAGCTTGATCCCGCATAGCCTCAACCTCCCTTTTAGCCGCATCCCCCGCATCCTTATGTTTTTTACCCCCACCCCTCTTAGGACTGCCCGGACTTGAAAACCCAGCTCCCGCATCACCTTCAGCTGGTCCGGCCCCTCCAACAGCTCCTCCAGAAAGCCTTGAAACAGTTGACGGACTGAATGCGCCACCTGGTCTTCCCAACCCTGCTCCGTATCCCCCAGACTGCAGTCCCGCGATCATGCTTGCCTCGGGGATAGCCCTGGTTAGCACACTTTTCGCTGCGTGCAGCGCGGCATCTTGCCTGCCTTGAAGCAATCCTCCAAGACCTGTAATCCACGTGTTGTTTGACGCAAGTCCTGCAGCGAATATTCCCCCACCAACCATGTTCATTAAATGGTTCATAGTAAGCGGTGTCGCACCAACCATTACCAGCCCGACCATCGTCATGCCCCAGGAGATGATAGCACCCATGATTGGGGGGCCGAAAACTGCCGGTTGCCAATGGATTAACATGGGCCCAACCGAATTCATTGCGCTTAAAGTAAATACGAGCCATAGAATTTGGACTACTGGAGTGAAAATCCAGTTTACTGCCTCTTTAATGTATTTTCTACCCCAACTGCGCGTTAAGTCGAAGAAATATAGGAAGATGAGTATTGGAAAAACAGCGGCATATGCGACTACGAAAAAATACCTTAACAATGCCATGATGAGCGTCCAACCAAGAATACTCAACATAATGATAAAAACACAGCACACGCCAAATATTTCACCTCCAGTAGCTGCTTCAGTCATGGTGTTTAAATCCCCTAGTGTGGTCGCATTGCTGTTATAAACCGCATCCACCAGTGCTGAGGACAAGTCAAGAAGCGTTTGGTAGATTATGGGTGCCATGGCGACCAATATCATGCTGAACAACAGCTTGGAAAGCATTGCCTTAGCCCTCGCCCTTCCTCTCGGATTCGTGGACTTGACTATGTAATATAGTGCTGTGAAAAGCACTGCGGAAATGTATAAGGGTATTAGTATGCTAGTGAAATACGGGAGTAGGGCGTCTATTCCCGCCGACACTTCACAGTTTCCAGTACTGTCCCAACAGTATATTGTGGGGTTCATGATGATGAATCCTAAAAGAAGATCCATCTCCCATTCAAGCAATGGGATCATAAGCGCCATTAGACCTGAAAAAAACTTCCAAGTGTTTGACTGGGATTGGATCGGGATTGTCGCTCCAACCTGAACTAAAGTGAAGGAAATCAAAACCAAAACTACGATGTAAACCTTAATCTTGTTCATCTTGGGATTTTCGAATCCTTGAAGCTCTTTGAGCTTCCATAATTCCTTTTTTTGCGAGTTCGTCCAATCTTTCATTTGGGATGTTGTATTTCCCTATTTTTTCGGAGAATATTTTATCGTCTTCGCGAATCTTCTTTTCGGTTTCGTTTGCCTTCCTCCCTTCCGCCCAGAGGGTTTTCCCGATTTTGAACTCGCATTTACTGCACTTTAAATTTTCTCCGTCTTCTTTCAGATACGACAAATCTTTTTCCTTGAATATCTGCTCGTCGCTGTTGCATGTGGGGCAAAGGTTTTTTTCGAAAGTTACGTTCCACATGGGAGTTCTCGTAAGCCTTTGACCCCTTAAGGTGTAGTCCTTATACTTGTGCCTTACAATAGTCTCATAGATTTTCTGCCGTGCGTCATCTTCATTCAAGTTGTGTCTTGCAAGCCAGTTTTCTGCAAAACCCTTAATTACTTCCTGCTCTCTCCTGCTTAACGGGAGTTTTGCCGTGTATTTTTTATCTTCCATTTTTTACGTCACCCTACTTCCGGGCGCTACTGGAGTCGAAACCATGTTTTGCAATCCAGTGAATAGTTCGAATACTCTGCGAGTCTCCCCTCCCATTGACGGGGCTGAAAAGTCGTGTCCCGCCGCACGGAAGGCTTCGTCAATCGTCATCTTATCTGGGGCTGATGCAGTTCCAGTCAACGCTTCAACACTTGCCCTTACTGCCGCTGAATCGGTAGTCCCCAATGCGGCGTCTAATCCTTGGGCACGCCTTTCAAGCTCCTCTGCAATTGCTGCCGCCTGGGCCATGTTTGCCGTATCGTTATCAGAAATACTTCCCTTCGGATTTATTGCTCTTTCGGCATAGATGTTTGTGGCCTCTTGCAAAGCCTTCGTCTGGGTTCTGATGTAGGCTAACTCTTCCTCTTGCGCGGCAGGTAAATCTGCGGGTGAAGCTCTCGCCTGGTTTTGAGAGTGTCGTCCAAGCTCGACGGCCGAGGCTAAAGTCTCGTCTACTGCCATTCCCGCGTCTGTCGGATTAAATCCCGAGCGTCGTATCTGAGTTCTTCCACGAGCGACGGCTGCATTACCCCCGGAAATAACCGTTTCGTCGAGTCTTTCCCCAGAGATTATTATTTTTTCATACATGTCTTCAGCAGTCGTCACCTGCTCCCGGGAACCGGCTCCCGAGGCCGCCCAGCTTACAAGCAGGTGCCCTCCTTCGTGACCTAACGCGGGTATGACACTTTCTCCTGTGGGGGTATCTCCATTGAAAATATCAGCCTGAAGCATTTTGCTTCCTGCATTGAGTACCAAAGTTCCAGTCGTCTTTTCTATTGCATACGGATTTGCGTCTCTCCAGTCGTAGTCGAATTTAATCGCCTTAGGCCGCATGGCTTCGGGAAGGCTTGCCGCGTGGGCTGCGTAGCGCATGAGAAAGTCGTTTACCCTGGATCCTGGCAATTCCTTCTGCACGAGCGCGTCAGCTTCGTCAGAGTCTATGTAGACGCCCAACTTCTTCATGGCTTCAAGCTGCTTCCCCCTCTCCGTTAGGAACGCGTCGTCCACAGTCTTTGTAATCCTTGACTGGGTTGTCGGATCCCACACTTCAACAGTATCCCCCATCGTGTAGTTTTCAGTCAAGACTCCCGCCCCTCTAAGGTGTACTGTATCACTAGTTCCTCCAAAGTAGGTTGAATTATTTTCAACGAATTTTCGGGCGTGAGCTGGACTTTCAATATGCACGACGCCTGCCGTAGTGGGAGTGTACTGTCCCTCATAATTATACTTTCCAGCCCCGCTTGCAGCCTTCTCATCATAGTGGCCGGCAAGATCTGACAAGGCTATGAAACCTCTACCCTCCCTAATGCGGTCAGCCCGATAATCCAAATCCACAGCTTCACTGTGACGACCCGCCTTCCTCCTCTGCTTTGCCCCCTCCCTGAATTCACTAACCGTTTCTCCCACTTGCTTTTTCTCCACCCTGAATCCGTAAACCAGGTTGCCGCTCGCATCCCTTTCCTGAACGAGCTCGTCCCTGTCGAAACTGCGCGATTTTTTTACTCCGTCGGTAAAGCTTATCTGCGCGTTTCTTCCCCCGTGCTTGCCGATCGACTGGTAAAGCGGGTCCTCAGCTGCATGCAGCAACTCCGACTGAAAAGTCCCGTAAGTCGTGTTTCTGTCAAGTAAGGTGCCACTACTCTCAAACGATTCCGGAAGTGTTGCGACGTTTCTGACCATGACCTTCCCCTCGCTGTCGGTAGCCCAATTCTCTTGCTTTTCCACAATCGCATGTCTCTTATCTCTCTTAACGTCTGCAGCTGCAATGTCTGCAGGGGTTCCACTTGCCCTAAGGGCCTCTTCCTCCCCCCTAAGCTTGTTCACCATCTGCGTATTCGTTACCTTCTCCTCTTTATCATAATAGCCCTGCAAGATTGGCTCTATTCTCACTCTCTCAACCTGACCTCCTTCGTAAGCCATCCTCTGCCTCAAGTAAGAGTAGTCTTCCTGGTTTAAGAGCATGGCCCCGCTTTCAGTCCTCTCCAAGTCCATGGTCAAGCTCATGGCACCCGTCTGAGGGTCGAGGATGCGCTCCATCGGGGTGGCTGCTGCCATCTCTTCGGGAGTAAGCTGCACGTATCCAGCAAGCCCTCTGGCGGTGAAAGCCCTTGAGGCGTAATCTCCCATCTCGGCAAAAGCAACAGCATTGTCAAGAGGTTTCGCTCTATACAACTTCCCCTCATCATCATCCTTCTTCGACATACTCGCCTGAGCCGACTCCCTCTCTTTCATTGGTACTGTTTCAGGGTTCCTATGACCTATCCTGTGGGCTCTGAAATGCGTTAGAAGGCTTTCCCTCTTTTCCCCCCATTCATTAGCGGCCTCACTACTTAAGGTTCCGGCACGCTTTCTCCTGGAAACCTCTTTCTTGAAATTATCATCATTCAAATCAACTATCTCCTCGGAAAAGATTTTACTCCAAGCCTCCTTCTCAGACACTTGGTCAAAAGTCCTTGCCCCAAGTGAAGCATCTGCTATCTCCTGCCGCTTATCCCCCACCCTCGACTCTAAATCCCTGACAAGCTCGGTTCCAGGATGCGCTTCATAACCCTTACCTTCGCTTAAAGACTGGGAATCCGCCAAAACCAACTTGAAGATGTCCTGCCGCTCATCCTTACTAGAATAATTGTTTTCCAAGCTAGTCAAGCACGCTTGGACGTAGTTGGGATCCCTCTCATTTAAAACATCAGTCCCCTCCCGCAAAGCATCCAACGTCCCACTAATAGCACGCACGTGTCTGTCTCGCTTGGCTCTATAATGCGCTTTCACATCATTCCTTCTCGCATCATTAGCAGTGGTTCCATCAAATTTCGTAAGTTTAATCAACCTCGCGTCAATCTCAGCAAGCCTTCCGCCAGTCGCAGTTAGCCGCTCTTTTTCAAGGTCTTCGATTTCAGCAAGCGTTCTACTTGCACTCGAAGCCTTCTTCGCTATTCCACCCCTCCCCATTATTCCCCAAAGCTTCCTCCCTGCTCTACTCCTCCCATGGACTTGCCTGAAGCCCATACCCATCATCCGATTTCCAACCTGATAACCCACCCAACGAGCGCCAGGAGGCAGAAGCTGAGCGCTCGTACCAACAATAAAAGCTCCTATCTGGCGAATAGGCTCAAAAGGACTAATAGGCATTAAAGCGAAGCCAACACCCTTAACACCCCTTATGAATGCGCCTGCAATCGCCATCTTAGAAGCGCCGGGAGTTTTTGCAAGCTCCATAGCGTAATGCAAAAGAGACATACCTCTAAGCCCTTGCGAAGTGCCCCTGTCCACAGCCCTCATAACCGCATCACTGTCGACGAGCATGGGGGCTATGTGTTCACTCCACCATCGAGTTGGGTAGCTTAAGTCTTGGCCATGTAGCGTTTTCATACCTGTGGGACCTCCCTTACCATAACGCCATTCATCCGGGACGTTACCACCCATACCTCCACCACTCCTAAAATCAGGAGCCTCAGGCACGGAAGTTGTGGCTGTCACGTCAGAGCCCTCTACTCCCCCTCCTCCAGTGCCGCCAGCCCCGCCGCCGGAAGCCTTGTCAGGGTGTTTTGGAACCCTGGTCCCCGTCTTATACCCGTGGTAACTCTCCCTCGCCCCCCGGGCAATATTCCCTCCTGTTCTTGCCATACCACTACCATAAGCGCGGCCTGACCCTGTGAAAAATCCACCGACAGCCCCTAAAATACCACCTCGGCCATAACCTCTACTCACACCCCTCCCAATCTCACCGTAAGGCTTCATAGTCTCCTTGACACCACCCCACATTCTACCCCAAATACCACTCATACCCGGAGTAGTCTGTCCGGCCCTCAAGTAACCCACCTGAGCGGCGCCTGCAACAATGGAATCAGGTCCGAAGCCCATCCCAATCTGGCCGACGCTTTGAAGCATGGCGCCTGAAAACGTGCCTCCCCGCGCAGCCCCCATCGCGGCTGTTATGCCTCCAACCCACTTGAGCATTCCAGTCACCATCAAGCCCGAAACAGCGAAAGCGGTCATCCCCGCCAAAACGACCAAACCGTGAGCTAGGAAGTGGTCTGGAACTCCCCCACCAGTCAAGGCGATAACTGTTATTGCCAGCACTAAGACCTGGGCGACGGGCATGAAAATCCAAAGTATTGTGGTCCGAAGAAGGTTAGCTCCTAAAGTTCGGGTGTAGTCGAAGAAAAAAAGGAAGAATGAGAGCGGGAAGAAAATCGCAAGTAATTGGACTACCAAATACCGGAAGGCTAGAATTGCCAGTCCGATAACGGAGATTATGATCGGCAACCAACCAAGGATGACGGCTTGGGGACCTAGGAAAGCAACTACTACGCCGTTTACAACCTTATCCGACCAATCATCCTCAACAATATTCCATATGGTTTTGACCATATCCAATTCAATATCCAACAGCAACTGAAAGAGGGGTGGGGAAATAGAAACTAAAAACATGCTCATCAAAACCTTGTTAAACTGTGACTTAGCCAATGCCCGGTCGCTGGGGGATATTGAAACATAGACTATGTAAATCGCGATCAGAAGGAGGAGTATTCCATAAAATGGGATAAGCAACTTTAATATTGTTTTAGTAAGGTTGGAGACTGCGGGATTACCCTTATCAAAGGGGTAAATCGTGGGATTCAGCCTTAATGACCACCCAACCAACCATAACAATCCTTCAACGACAGGCTCAAGGAGGAATGTGATGAAGGCGTAAATCTGTTTGACAGCTATGTGTACTAATCCGAGGAATCCCTTACCTAAGTCGAGGAGTCCTTTACCAGATGCTATGTACCACGTCCAACTCCCAATGTTTGCCAAAGCACTCTTCTCAGTATCCCAACCCTGCCCGCAGGTGTTCAAGGCCAAAGAGAAAAATACTGCGGTGATTAATAGGGTCAATAATACCGTATTCCATTTGGAGTTTTGCGAATTATTTACTCCTTTCATTCACATAGTTTATTAGTTTAATCCCTCTAAATAATTAAAAAGTGAAGCTGAAGGCGGCGGTTTTTATTTCAGGGGTGGCGGTTATGATAATCGAGATACTCGGCAGCAGGTTGATAGCACCCTATTTTGGAAACTCGATTTTCGTATGGACCTCAATAATTGGGGTAGTCCTCGCATCACTCAGCCTTGGATACTACTTTGGGGGACGGCTTGCAGACAAGGAACCTTCAATCGAAAAGCTTTCACAAATCCTATTATACGCTGGACTAGCAGTCTGCTTTATACCCGCAATCTCCACACCAATCCTCCTATTATCAACACTTTTTGGATTGAAACTCGGCTCAATAACAGCCTCACTAATACTACTTTCAATCCCAAGCATTCTCCTGGGTGTAGTATCCCCCTACGCAGTCAAACTCGAGACTAAAAAACTCGGGGTTTTAGGTAAAACCGCCGGAAACCTATACGCAATATCAACATTCGGAAGCATCATAGGGACTTTCCTCACAGGATTCGTATTGATTCCCTTAATTGGTGTGAAATCAATTCTATATCTTGTAGCGCTCCTACTTTTCTCAGCCTCAATAATCCTGTCAATAAAGAACAAAATCAAAGTTTTCGCTTCAATCGGAATCATGGTACTGATAATAGTATACATTGCCCCAAAAAGCGAGGCATTAGACTCGGCTGGACTCGTTTACAGTCACGACACCCCCTACTATCACATCACGGTGAGGGATGGGGAAAAGTGGGGCCGCAATCTGAGAAACCTGCACCTTGATATCGGACTCCAAGGAGGAATGTTCTTAGACACCAATGAAAGCATCTACCCCTACTCCTATTTCTTCCAGGTTCCTTTTACATTGAGAGAAGACATACGGGACGTCCTATCTTTAGGTACTGGAGCGGGTATTACTCAATCAAGCCTTATTAAACACTATCCTGATGTGCGTATCGATACTGTGGACATAGACTCTGAGGTAGCTAGGGTTGCAAGCGAATACTTCGGTTTCGTTGAAAGTGAAAAATTACGGTTCTACGTCGATGACGCGCGATTTTTTTTAACGAACTCCCAGAAAAAATACGATCTGATAATCCTGGACGTGTTCACATCCGACCCCTCAACACCCCCTCACTTAACAACGACTGAGATGCTTGGCGGGATAAAAGACCACTTGAATGAGGAAGGCATTTTCGCCGCTAACGTAATAGCATCCCTTGATGGTCAGTACTCGTATTTTTTCAAAAATTTCGTAAAGACTTGTAGAGGGCAATTCTCATGCGTTCACATTCTTCCGATGAGTGGGGAATTGGAGGAGCTCCAAAACATTATTATAATCGGGATGGATTCCAGCGAATGCATCGGGAAAGAAGATTTGCGCATTCTTTTAAGGATGCTTCCCGAAAACCCAATAGTCGACTGGAAGACATATTCAGCAAACCTGATGTTTGATGACCTAAACCTTACTGGCGCATCCGTTTTGACTGACGACTATGCGCCGGTCGAATACCTTCAGATGAAGGCTTCTGAGAAAGTAGTCCAAAGATACTACCAGTATTAAAAAAAAAAATTTTCCCTGGGCTGGAAAAGCCCAGGGCAGTTTGCTTTTAACCGCACTGTTGGCTGTATATTAATGATACAACTTCTACTGCTATCAATACGATCACTAGTCCGACCACGGCGTGCACAATACCTTCTTTGGCTTGCTTTCTCGCTCCAGGGTCGTCTGAGGATCCGATCCACTTGATACCGTTAATAACGATAACCAAGGTCGCAACAGCTCCGGCAATCATCTCCAGAAGCCAGCGAATATTGTTCACTATAGAACATATTTGCTGTGCTGTTGTTTCGCTCCATGTTCCCACGGTCGCTTCAGTAGCCACCACGAAGGAGGCTAACAACAGAATGCCTAATAACGGCAACATTTTTTTCATGTTTTAACTCACCTCTTATTTTTAGGGTAAAATATTGTTAAATATTGCTATCAGTCATTTAAAAATACAAATTATAATTTTATAACGATTTTTTTCGTATGACTAGGGGCTTCTCCTTGGTTTTCACCCGGATTAATCTTCACCCCCCGTAATTACCGTAGGGGAACCACGGCTTCGAAACGACCCTTGAAACCGTGTCAATTAACTTCTCATGATCCTCAATTTTTCTCGACTCCACGAACTCAATGAACTCCCATTCCCTCGTTTTTATGAATCTGAAGGCCGCGTTAATAAGGTCACTTTGCCTCATCCTAACCCCTCTTTTAGCGAAGTATATGTTGAGGCTCTTGATTAACGTGACTGTTTCCAAGTCAACTCGTTGTGTGCTGTATTCTTTTTTATCCTTATTCTTTTTTTCCATATTAATATAATATTATAAAATTATAATATACTATCTATCATGGAACTTAAAATACGGGATGACGTGTCTAAGCAGGATAAAATCTGGTTTGCGGGATTAATCCTTTTTCTGTTTTTTTGGATTTGGTTTGTATTTTACAGTGGACTACTACTTTAAGTTAGGATTCCTGTAGAAAACAAAATCCCCTCTCCGATAGCCTACAGGCCACTTATCTAATTGTGTTGAGAACTCAGTCATTGATTCCTCTTTGTAAATCCAATCGAGCACTCCTTCAGGCAAAACAATATACTTTGCCGTAAGATATGAACTATTGTATGCGAAACGTGAAGCAGGAAGTTTTCTTCCAAAGTATGACACACTAATTCCTTCAGCAGCGAGTCCCTGGAATAATTCAGTGCCTTGGGCATTAATCTGCCGTGAAATGTGGCTGGTTGAAAGCACAACGTCATCTTGTTGGGTGTTGGCATTGAGGTATTTGGTAATCTCCTCTAATCCTTCCAAATCTTCCCTTTCAAGCCCACGACCTAAGACGAATGAATTAACATCATAAATGAAAAGTATTGCGAAAGGATAGTATACTAAAATGAACAGAGTCACAATCCGGTTTCGATTAGTTCCGAAAAATTCGACTAATTTCGAGTAAACTCTCAGCAGAAGGACTGAAAGCCCTAAAGCGAAGTAAGGGTATGCGGGAAGTATCAGGTGGTCTGTTCTCCCGATTGCTAGTGTGAGGAGGAATAGGGGTGTGAAAAAATACAGGAGTGCAACATCTTTTATCAGGAATAGGCCTAGTATTCCAATCCAGTAGTAGTCGAAGAATATGATGTCGTATCCCTTAAACAATAGGTCGTCGGAGTAGGGTGTTAGAGTCCTAACTGCGAGAATCAGGTTGATTAATATGACTAAATTAAACCGGCTTTGTCGAAGAATCCACTCTGAATACTTCCCAAAAGTAAACTTAATGTCTTTGACTGCAATAACCAGCAATTTATCGTAATATGCTCTAAGAAAAATCCCAAGCCTTCTCCTTGATGAATAGATTAATGCAATAAATCCGAATGTCAGGGCGAAAATGACTATGGTGGGTGCGAACCTCTCTAAAGCATACTTCAAATCGAATAACAGTGCGCCACCGGCTGTTGAAAACAAGATTAGGATGTAAGTAATTGCGGGAAGACTTATTGAGATGTAAAACGCCTTGAACGCCTCTCTCCTCTCTCCTCTCACAAGCAAAATCCCGAGAACTGAGATTAAAAGTGCAACAGCAGTAAATTCCGTTAACAATGCAAGTGAAACTGAGAGATACGAGAGAATCCTAAGCTCACCCCCTCTAATGAAAAAGTATAGTGCAATTATGGAAAGCAGCATTAGCTGGGAGTTTGCGAACCCGACTCTCGTCCAATAAATATTCTCCGAGTAGATCGCGTAGAATAAACTAGCCGTAAGGCCGACTTTCGGTCCTGAAAGGGTTTTCCCGGTGTAATACAAAAAAATTGTTGTCAGAATACTCTGGAAGGCTGTGATTGATCGAAGGACTATCACTTCATCCCCGAAAATCTTTAGAAAAAATCCCACTACCGCGAAAAAAAGCGGGGGGTGGGGTATGAACGGGTAGATAATAGAGTATAATCTCATCTCGCCGTTTGCAAGATTCCAAGACAATTCCATGTTGATTCCGTCATCCCAAAAGTAGTGTGGCAAGTCGGGAAGGTTTGTGAAAAGGAGCAATCCCTGAAGCAATAGGATCACACACAGGATTTTCTCGGGTTTCATCTGTTAAAATAACTTGAATCAAAAGAAATAAAATCATGGAATATCCAGTTTACAGGAAAATCATACTATTATTCATAGTCACAAGAATCTATCTCACAGTAATAGGGTATGCCGCGGTCGAATCGATAAGCCCATACTATGAACCAGAACTGGCCTGGCAGGCAACTCAAAGCCACCCCCTAGTAAACCTTTACGCGCGATGGGATTCTGGATGGTACCTGTCAATCGTGGACTTAGGGTACGTTGTAGACTCTTCAAGGTATCCTGGATACGTCGTTGACGAGGGAATCGATCTTGCCGCCAACAAAGCCTTCTTCCCCATGTATCCACTGCTAGTCAAAGTTCTGGGAAACCCCTTAAACGACAATCTTCTAGCTGGAGTTATCTTATCAAACTTATTCTACCTGATAGCAATAGTCTTCCTCTACAAACTCGCAGCACTCGACTACTCGGAAAAAACAGCCCTCACCGCAGTGTTGTTTGCACTAGTGTATCCAGTAAACTTTATTTTATCCGGATTCTTCACGGAATCATTATTTCTGGCACTCACAATCTCGGCCTTCTACTATGCGAGAAAAAACAGGTGGCCCCTCGCAGGAATGCTCGGATTCTTGTCAGCAATCACCCGCTCCTTAGGAGTCCTGATCATTATACCGCTATTATGGGAATTCGCTCACTCCAAAAAAACAAGAAGAAAAAGTGGGCTGTACCTGCTTCTCATACCATTCGGCCCATTAATCTTTTTCACATACCTCTACACTCTAACAGGGGATCCCCTATCCTTTCTAAACACCCAAAAAATGCTTTTCACGACAGGATTTGCCAATCCAATAACACATTCAATAGAAATATTTCTCATATTTATGAGCTCTCCAGACGCATGGAGCCGCTTAAGCTTTGTAATCTTCTCCGCGATTGCATTATACTACATGTTTAAATGGAAGTTTCGGCCAAGCTACATTCTGTACAGCCTATACACAATCCTTATGCCAGTAATCACAAAAAAAATATTTTCAATGCCAAGGTTCACACTAGTCGTATTCCCAATATACCTGTTTCTTGCGAAAGCATCTGAAAACGAAAAATGGGAGAAACCCCTATTAGGAACATCACTCTTTCTTATGACCCTGTTTATGATGCTCTGGGTTATCGGGACAACCCACATAATCTAGTCTTAAATACATTAAAAACCTAATCATCATGGTATGAGACGGCCTGATTTAAGCCCAAGGAAGATGGAACTTAAGGGCGATTACGTTAATGGTCTCTTAGGATTAGATCTAAGTGGTTCAGAGATTTCAGGGCTTCTAGAAAAAATGAGGTATGGGGTGGAGGAAAAAAACGGTGTTTTATCCGTCTCCGTCCCCGCCTACCGCACAGACGTCCTCCATCCAATGGACTTGGTCGAGGACGTGGCCATTGCATACGGATACCACAACTTCAATCCTCAAGACATAAACATACATCTTAAAGCTCGGGAGGATCCGACCGAAAAATACTCAACTCTAATGCGGGATGCGATAGTGGGCTTGGGATTTACCGAAGTCATGACTCTCATACTCACAAACAAGGAAAATCTATTCACGAAAATGGAGTTCCCGCAAAAAGATGTGGTTGAAACCGAAAACCCTGCGTCAATCGAGCACTCTGTTTGCCGTAGCTGGCTTACGCCTTCCCTTATGACCGTCCTTGCCAAGAACAAGACTCGGGAGTTCCCGCAAAAAATATTTGAGGTTGGGGACGTCGTCCAATCCAAGGGAGGCAACGGAAAAAATGTCGCATGCCTTCTGTCACATGCGAAAACCAACTTCTCAGAGATAAAGTCAATCTTTGAAGGATTATTACTCACCTTCAACGTTGAATTCGAGGTTAAACCTTCAACTCACCCGAGCTTTCTAGCAGGGCGTTGCGCTGAGACTGGATTCGGATTCTTCGGTGAAATACACCCTAAAGTAATCGAGAACTTCGGTTTGGAGATGCCGGTGACGGGCTTTGAACTGCGGCTCGAAAAAATTTTCCCCGGTATCTGACGTAATCATGGACTCTAAGCAAACCTATAAATTAAAGAAACTTATTCGCGAGTTGAAGGGCAAGCGCGGCCGCCACACAGAACTTATCACAGTTTACGTTCCTTCAGGCACTGATCTGAACCTTATCATGAGCCAGCTTGCAAGCGAGCAGGGTACTGCCACAAACATCAAGTCCAAGTCGACTCGGAAAAACGTCGTGGATGCTTTGGAAAAGTCCATGCAGCATCTTAAGCTTTATAAAAATACTCCGCCGAATGGATTGGCCTTGTTTTGTGGTAACGTGTCTGAGAGGGAGGGTGTACAGCAGATTGATTTGTGGGCGGTGGAGCCTCCCGAACCTCTTTCAGTCAGGATTTACAGGTGCGACCAAACCTTTGTAGTTGACCCTCTAGAGGCTCTTGTAACTCCTTCTGACGTTTGGGGTTTGATCGCAATCGACAATAAGACTTCGACTCTCGCAACGCTTAAGGGAGACAACTACACCATACAAAAAAAACTTTCGTCTGGCTATCATGGAAAGCACAGGGCTGGAGGCCAGTCTGCCCGAAGGTTTGAGCGCCTTGTGGAAGAGCAGTCCCACGAATTTAAGAAGCGTGTTGGAGAATATGCCGAACAAATATTCTTACCTGAAATCAAAAACCTTAAGGGCCTTATTATCGGAGGGCCTGCTGGCACGAAAGACGATTTCGTGGAAGGGAGCTTCCTACATCACGAGCTCAAGAAGAAAATAGTTGCAGTGAAAGACATAACCTACACTGATGAATCCGGTATCAGGGAGCTTATCAACACAGCCCAAGACGACTTAGAGTCTGTTGCACTCGTCCACCAGAAGATGCTAATGCAAAGGTTTATGAAAGGCTTGATCGGGGATGGTCAGGTGGCTTACGGGGCAGACGTTGAAAAAGCGTTGGATATGGGAGCCGTAGACACGCTGCTTCTCTCCGACACCTTGACTGAAGACGAGATTGACCGTCTGTATGAGCAAGCCTTGGAGACGAAAGTCACAGTCGAGATTGTCTCAGGCGGCTTCGAGGAAGGGTTCCAGTTGGCTAACACTTTCGGGGGTAAGGCTGGGTTGCTGAGGTTTAAAGTTTAGTTTAAGTTAATATGAAACCGGTGAAAAACTTTTTTCGAAGAATCATCCGCTGGTTTATGACGTGTAATCTTTTATCACCTTTAACAAGGGTTTTGGAAAGTTTTTCAGTTTATGTTATATCGTGTAGGAGTGGGGTGGTGATTCACTACGATTATCCCTGGCAGACTCCCGTATTTTCTCTGATAAACAAGATTAAGGGCGAGACCGACATGATCTTGAGCGTTCCAGAGGCCTACCAGATTTTTTGGGCTGTGAAAAGAACTGGTAAAATCAGGGGGGATGTTGCTGAAGTTGGCGTGTATAAGGGCGGTTCGGCGAAGTTGATCTGTGAGGCTAGGGGCGATAAGACCGTTCACCTGTTTGATACTTTTAAGGGTATACCAAGTGTCTGCGAATTTGACACCAACCGCTTCGTGTCTCCTGGAGAGTATGCCGCATCTACAGAGGAAGTGAAAAGTTTCTTGAAGGAATATGAGGGCGTTCATTTTTATGAGGGGGTTTTTCCAGATTCCGCCGAGCCTGTTAAGGGGAAAAAGTTTTCCTTCGTCCACATTGACGTGGACACGTATGAAAGCACTCGGGATTGCCTGAGTTTTTTTTATCCTAGAATGAGCACGGGCGGGGTAATCATCGCCCATGATTACTTATTGTCTCCTGGAGTGACAAAGGCGGTTGATGAATTCTTTGAAGATAAGGATGAACCCATACTCGAGTTGCCGAGATTCCAGTGCGCGATCGTGAAGACGCAATCATCTGGGAAAAAATAAATGCTTAATCAATCCTGAGCCAGAAGTCTAAGTTTCCCACTTCCCTGTAGTGGTCTATAATATCTAAAAAGTAGTGTAAGAGTAATCCGAGTGCTAGTATGGCACTTTGGAAGTGTATTGTCAGATAAATCATGATGACTATCACCGGGATGTTATGAAGGATACAATATGAGACGACCCTCCTCCTGTTGATGTAATACACTCTATAGGCTTCCATGAATCTACCCTTAAACAATAATCCCCGGGCTTTCCTTACAGTGGGATTTTTCAGGGTCAATATGATAAACCCATGATCTAAAACGTCAACCCCAACAGTCAACACGACAGCCCAGATTAAGACTTCAATTCCAAGGGGGTGGAAGAAATTTACTGTAAGGTAGGCTAAAAACGTCGTTAAGACATGCATTAACGGATTCATATTCAGTAACCTGAACGCTTCGACCGAATCTCAATCTCGAGCAGTTGGCGCTGGTAATCCAAAACAGTTTTTGATAAGCCACCCTCATCCAATTCACCTTTATGGTAGCTGTTTAAAGCAGAATCAATCAAACCCTTAATCCTATTTCTCTCGTCCAAACCATAGGAATCAGTTCCCAAACCCCAATTCATACTGCCATATCCCTTATAAGAGTCAAAACCCACGCCCCCCGGTTTAACCCAATCATGAGTGGAAATCCTGTCAGTATGAGCCTGCCTTAAAAGAGAGATCTCCCTTTGTTTAAGCTTCCTCTGCCTTTTAACCTTTTCCTCAAGCTCCTTCCGCCTAAGCATCTTCTCCCTTCCAGCAAGCTCCATCCTCTTCCTCTCCTTGAGCTCGCCCTCCACACCCTTGAGTGAATCCGCCTTCGACTTAAGCTTACCTTCTAAAGCATCCTTTTCAAGGTCTTTCGACGACTGGGCGTGAGGTTTCTCCCTCCTCTGCCTGTCGAACATCAAGTCGAAGAATCTTTTCGCTGATTTCTCCCTCTTCTCGACTTGCTTGAAAGCAATCCAAATTACCACACACACAATCAAGAC
>JBDRAY010000100.1:0-2701 GCA_043823295.1 Methanobacteriota archaeon
GACATGATCCTCGAACGCAACACGCTGCACGTCATAAACATGGTTCAAAAGCACAAGCCCCAGACCCTCATCGTCAGCCGCGTCCGAAACCTCCCCGACATCAACCTCTGCAAGGTACGCCTCCCCCGAGACTACCCCCGCCTCGCAAGGCTGGCGGAACCCCACCGCCCCGGCGTCGGCGGCCTCATGTCCGCGACCCGCGCCTGGTGGCACCGCGTACGAGGCTTCGACGAACGCATGAAGGCGTGGGGTGCAGAGGACAACGATATGAAGGATAGGGCTATTATGGATGGGTTAAAACCTATCCTGTTAGATAAACAAAAACTGAAAAACGTAACGCTTTATCATCAATATCATAAAAAGTCAATTCCAATGCATAAAGAACAACTTGGAATAAAAAAATACGAAGAAACTTATTCTCTGAACTTAGCTATATGGAAAAAAGATAAAACAATTGTACGTAATGACAATACATGGGGCTGTTTTCCAAGATAGTTTTTTATACATAGATACGAAACACCCTTCAGGGGGAATAGCCGTCTCTGCGCCAACAGATTCTAGGCTGTTTCCCCATCTTTTATATATCCTGAATAAGTTATGTTAATCGGCGCAGAGAATGGGTGAACCGCTTAGAGTTTGTCGAGTTTGTGGTTTAGAGGCGTGGACTGAAAAAGACTTGGATTTATTCTCGAAATCTAAAACAAGTCCGTATGGAAGAGCGCCTATATGTAATAAATGTGCGAATAAAAAATCGAGAGAATACCTTAAAAAACATCCTTTGAGAAGAAGATTCGCTCAAATGAAATACCGTTGTTATAATCCAAATTATTATGCCTATCATCTATATGGCGGTCGCGGAATCAAGATATGTGATGAGTGGCTTAATGATATAGACGCATTCATTAAATGGGCTAAAGAGAATGGATTCAAGCCCAGTTTAAGCATAGATCGCATTGATAATAACGGTCCCTATGCACCGTGGAATTGCAGATGGACAAATCAAAGCACTCAGTTGCTTAACGCCCGAACCACAACCACAAACCTTGAAAAGGGTACTAGAATTTGTAGGATATGTGGAAAAGAGAAATCTCTTTCCGAATATCATAAATCAGGTACTGCGAACTTAGGTTACAAACATGCTTGTAAAGAATGTAGAAATAGAATGCGCAGAAAGTCGTGATACTGCAGGAGGACTCCCCGATAATCGTCAACGACAGGACTTGGGGTTGCGTGCCCCAATAACGTGCATAATCGTGCATAACTTTTATATATGAGGAGTGGCATTCCTACCTCAGAGGGAAACGAGATGAGAAGGAAGAGCGGATGGGCGAAATATCAGATCAAGCATCGCGCTAAGATTGGTAATGATATTCAAATTCGGGGTATGAGTTGGCAAATATATGCAGAGCACGGAAACAGAAGCATTCTTGAGGAGCGTAAAAAGAAAGATGAAAAATGGCAGGAAGAAAAGATCAAAGAGGGATGGGTTGAAAAATACAATTACACAGTCTGGGTTTATAAAATAGTTAAGAATCAGCGTCAATCAAATTACAGAAAATTTGACTGGTACAGATTAGTAAGAAGACCAATAGAAGGATGGTAAATAAATGGCGAAGTTAACCTATTTTATGATGTCGCGGTGTCGTGAATGCGGCACCGTGTTTGAGCCCTTAACGATAGAGTATTACCAGGTTTGCCCTAATTGTGGGCGTAAGGCTGGTGTACCTATCAGACTTTGCGATGATAGGTGATTTGAATGGGAAAGGTTCGTGATGGTGTGGTTATCAAGATTCGTCTTGATACTCGTGAGCGACTCAAGAAAATTGGGGCTAAGGGAGAAACCTACGACGATATCATCAACAGACTCATCGAAAAAGCCTCTTAGAGTTTGCCGTGTCTGCGGATTAGAGGCTTGGACTGAGGCCGACCTAGAAAAATTCGTGAAGGTTAAGAATCTACCTTATGGTAGAACAACAAAATGTAAGAAATGCCACAATAAATATGTGAAAAGTAGAATCACTACGTTAGAATCTAGATATCGTGGTATGATTAATCGTTGTTATAATCCTAGAGTAGGTTGTTATGATCGATATGGAGGTAAAGGCGTTTTTGTTTGCGATGAATGGCTCAACGATAGGGAAACCTTCATTAAATGGGCGAAAACTTCTGGATTCAAAGATGAACTTCAAATAGATCGTATCGACAATAATGGCCCTTACTCTCCTGAAAACTGCAGGTGGGTTACTTCACAGGAACAGAATAGAAATAAAAGAAACGCTGTAACTAACTTGAAAAAAGACACAAGAATTTGTCGTATTTGTAAAATAGAGAAACTGTTGACCTCTTTTTATAGAAATCGAACTAGACTTGCTGGGCGAATGTACATCTGTAAAGAATGTTGGAAAAAACGAAAAAAGAAGGGAAAAAAGGGTAAAGCTTAAACATTAATCACCTATTTTTAAATTGGTGGCATGAATGAACGGATACTCGTGGTTCTGGTGGATCCGCGAAAAATTTGAACAATGTGATCTGCTCTCCAGCGCCACGGAGAGGGAGATATGCAAAGCTTCGGCAATGGCTTACGCGAGTCAGGTGGGATTCACGGAGAACGTGCTGCTGTACCAGGCGCTTCGGGAGCCGACGGTGGTGCAGGCGGAGACGGGCACGCTTCCGCTGATAGTCGCCCTCGGAATAGTCGCCG
>JBDRAY010000101.1:0-4140 GCA_043823295.1 Methanobacteriota archaeon
TTTTTTTATTTTAATTTGACTGGTGGTAGTGAACTAAGGGACTTAATTGTTGAATTGATGTCGAATCCGGTTGTGCGGGTCGTCGTCCGCGGCCTCAATCCGGTGCTACGGGAGTATTATTGTTATTATTTTTGGGTTTTCCTTTGAGGAGTTTCTTGGTTTTTTCAGGTATTTCCCGGTAGTTCTCCGGGGTTATCACGCTTTTTCCGCTCTCGTACTCTAGTTTTCTTCTTGCGTCGCCGGCTATGGTGCCTCCTCGCCTGGCCACTTCCTTGTTTTTGACGAATCCCCTGGCATCCCTTTTACGGGCTATCTCTGTCGTTGCCGCCTCGCCGAGCATGGTAAATATCAGCTCCAAGTCGGTCATATGGTCCCGCAGGTTCTCGCGCTTTAAGCCCTTGTATTCCAGGTACTGGCTGGGAGTCATGCCGAATGTGGCGTCCGATATCTCAGCCGTCAATATCGAATATTCCTTGTCGGTCTTGATTTCTCGCCGGCTCCATTCTTTGGTGAGCTCGTCCCTTACCGCGATTCCTCTCGCTCTTTTCTCTATCCAGTCCTCGGAGTAGCCTTTGGAGTGGTATATCCCCCTCATCCTCTTCATGGCTAATTCGGGGTCTTCTATCTCCCGTATCCGCTCGTAGCCGACTTTCGCAAGCCACCTCTTGAAGGGTTCGGCCTTCGGCGAGGGAATGGACTGGATTATCCTGAACGCTCCCCGGGTGTTGACGCAGTTCATCTTCTGTTTGCCGCCTGGCGTGTCCACGGAAAGGGTAGGTACAATCTGTACCCACCCTTGAGACAGGGGTTCGTCGCGTTGCCGCATTTTTTTAATGTACTGTTTGGGGTCCTTGGAATCGGTTAAAGCGGAAACAATATCCTCCAAAACAAACCACCACTCATCATCATACCAAACCCTCCGTATGCCCTTACCCTGAAACACGACCAACGAATTATCCTTATCCATGCCAACCACAAACAACAATACCTATTAGCCCCCGGAAAGCATTAAAAACGCCCTGAGAGCAACGGAAAAATAATTTATAAAGTAATATACCATATGTGTTAATGCGGGTAAAGCCAGTAGGCTAGTGTACCTTGAGGTGCGCGTTCCAAGTGCCTGCTGGTACTGCACTCTCTTTCTCACCATGTTTGGTAAACCTCTTGTGCTATTTCTATCAAATCCACGTACTCATCATTCCTGTGTTCAAATTTCTGGAACATCGCCCAAGCAAGCAAGTCTGCAATCTGTAGTCCATGCCAGGAGTGAGACCAGCTGTGGTGTATCTCTATGTTTCTTGGGTTGGCGTTTGGGGGTAGGTTTCTGAGGAAGTATTTATTGAAGTCTTCTCGGAGTATTTGCTTGTCCTTCGACCGGTCTATGCGGATGATTGTCTTCTGGTCTTCTAAAGGCAGGTTCTTGGCGAGTTTGCCGGCGACAAAATTATAGAGTTTGTGCTTGTTGTTTCGTAAAAACTCGCTGTAAACCCTCTTTTTCTCCAAAAGGATGTAGAAGACCCTGGCGTCAGCAACAGTATTAAGCTGCTTTAAGAGGTACCTTACCACCTCCGGAGAGCTTTTGTTGGCTTTTATCTCACACGCTTTAGCCAAATCCTTTCGGAACTTGTGGCGTCTGGCGTTCTTTATTAACCTCCTTAGGGGTTTGTCATCGGACACGATAAGACAGGCAAGGACAAGATACTTGGAACCCCTCAAACCCAGGTCTCCGCTCTCGTCAATGAAAATAAAGCAAGTCACTTCAACCTCCCTTCCTCGGAAACCCTAGTGCGGAATAGGGTATCTTCAAATCCGCAAATTTACCTTTGCACTTAAGGCACTTGAATTCAATAAACTCAGTCCCATCCTTCCGCCTGCCCCTCTTCTTCTCAACAAGCCCAACATCGCATCTAGGACAATTCATCAAAACCCCTCCACCGACTTTTTCTGTTCCGCGAGTTGTTCTTTCAGACTTAATGGTTCAAGACCTTTTTTACTTAATTCATCGGTGTAATCCATCATTAAAGGCACTATCGGGTTGTCGATCTCGGATCGGTCTATGTATCCGAGGAATGCTGCGAGCCATTTAAGGTATGCCTGCTTATCCCTCATCCAGCTCCTGTTGTCAATAGACCACAGCAGGTACTCGATGACCGCATTTAATTCATTTCGTGTTGCAGCCTGTTCCTGCAGCCCGACACTCAAGGCGTATTGGACACCATACTCTAACAGTTTTTTAGACGAGTCATACTCCTTGAATGGATTCTTAAGGAATTTCTTCAAAGCCTTGGCAACCTGTTTGTCCGTGGTCTTAGGATTATCAAGCCAGTACTCTACGATCATTGATTCGACGGGTTCGAGTATGTGAGCATAATCTTCCTCGCGCATATAAATGGTTTCTAATTTCTTTGTTTCGGATGTTTCCTCTGCCAACAATTCTTTTATTGGAACGTATCCAGGTTCTTCATCAACTCTAAATTCGATTATCCGCTCCCCCATCTCAGCGGGACTCTTCCCTGTGTCAGACTGTTTGCGGACGTTATTGTACCAGTGGGCGAACTCACGCTGCTGCTTTAGGTTCTCCTCCTCAGTCCGCGGTTTCGGCCTGTCCTTGAAAAACTCCCGCCAAGCCAAATCAAACTCCCGCATACTCCTGTCTATCATAGCCTTTAAGTCCGGTTCCTCCCGATGACGCCTCTTTGGCTTTCCCGCCTTTTTCCCAGCCAAATCAATACCCCCCCACAATTTTTATCTCATCCCCAACTAAACGATATAGTCTCAGTACTGTTCTTTCGAAAATATTCTCAAATTCAGAGATTGTAATCTTAATGCGTAAAAAGCACCCATCATATTTTTTTAATGTCTTTGATTCTTTCTCAATCCATAATGCACCCAACATCAGTGGTTCATCTCTGTTTTCTCTGAAATACGATTGTGGTAGTTGTGCGTGATGGACGAATGCGTTTCGTATTCCATATAAAATGTCAACGACTTCGTTTATGTTTTCTGGATTTAGGGTTGTTGTATCCTGTTTCACGAATTCAAATCCGGCAAGTAGTTTTTCCTTATCACACTCGCCTGCATATTCCTCGAAGAATTTTTTTATTGTAGCTCTTGAGTTTGTCTTTAGAGAAAGATTTTCCATGAGTTTCTCTATCGTGGAACAAATAACGACAAGAATTACTGCTTGAATTTTAATGTCCTTTTTTACGATCTGTTTGAAATTATTGTAGAAAGTTATTGGATTAAGAAAACCAGCTCTTAAAAGGGGTATGTGGGAATCCAAGCGTTTTCTGAATTCATCATCAGAATCTATGCTTAAGTGCCCGCCTAACACCTCATAAGCTGCTGAATAATGGGCATCAATAATCCTTTGAGTATAATCCCCGCTGATGAAGTCTGAGAAGTTCAATTACCTTCCTCCACAATCCTGACCTCATCCCCAGTCAATCCATAGAGTTTGTAGACGAGCCGGTTTATCTCATCGTCTGTGGCTTCAATCTGCCGCCCCAAAACAGATTTCTCCTGCGGAGTCTTCGCAGCAGACAAACTCTTGTGCAAACCCAACATGCGAGAAACCAAAGAAACCAAAGAATCATGTAGAACTTCATTTACTGGAATCGGAAACTGTAAAATGTCTCGGATCATAATTTGAGGGAATGTATCCTCTGAACTTATCTGGAATTTTTTTCTAAAATACCACCCGATAAGTCGGGAATTTAGGATGCCAAGTAAGTACTGGTAGCTAAAATTTTCATCTGAGAATGTCTTCAAAACATACAATAGTGTATTACAATAAGAAGTATAAGGAACGTATGTTGCATTGAGTGTTTCACCAACAATCTTTCTTATCAGTATCTTTTCATCATCATACTTCTTCGGATTTCTTGGTTCTGCAAGCCACGGACCATATCTAAGCCAGTTATTTTGATTCCAAAGAAGTTTGTACCGCCCAATATGTTTTCCATCAAAAAAAGGCAAGAATGACTTATCCTTTTGCTTATCAGAGGTAAATGGTTTTTCATCGCGAATATTTTTAGTCTGCGGGGGTTTGCCTTTACCAACCTGATATGCTTTGATGCCATAAAAAATATCTGCAAAGTTGGATAATACTGGATTATTATCCTCAATTTTGCCAATCAG
>JBDRAY010000102.1:0-13469 GCA_043823295.1 Methanobacteriota archaeon
TCAGAGCCTTCCTCGCAGATTATGATGTTGTGAACTTTCTGTTCTACCCCGTTTTGAGTTATCATAAGGCAAGACTGCAATGGGAAAGTTACTTTAGCACCCGGCAATATCCTTATGAAATACCCTCCACTCGGATTTTGAGCGACCTTAGTATATTCGTCCTTGTCCTTGTCTACGAGACTAAACCTTAAGTCGGAAAGCCAATCATACTTCTCCAACGCTTCTAGCGTGTCCATTAGCTCTATCTGACCCTTAAACTCCTCATTCACCTTCGACACGACAAGAGAATGGTCTAAGTGCAAGTAGGAGGCTGAACGCTCTTTTTCAGTCTCGTCAATCCCCGCCTTCGAAGCCGCCTCAAGGATTTTGTGCGGAAGGCTTGTAAGATTATCTACTCTATCCCAATCGGATCCTTTTCCGGACACTCGACACACCCCCTATAACCCTTCTCAGTGATGCTTTTGAAAATCTCGCCAGGATTGCTGTGGCACACAATCTTCCCGTCCATAAGAACGCTGGCTTTCACAGCGAAAATGTAGTCTAAAATATGTCCTTGATGAGTAATGATAAGTGCTGAAGCACCACTTTTTTTTAAGTAATCCTCGATTTCAGATGCAATAAGCCCGAGGGAGTCAACATCCACTCCCGAATCAGGCTCATCCAATAAAAGAAGCTTCGGCTTCATAAGAAGAAGTTGCAATACCTCAGCCCTCTTACGCTCACCCCCGGAAAAACCCACGTTAACGTCCCTGTCAAGGTACGTTTCCATGTCGAATTTCTCAACAAGATCCAATGCATGGCCGCTTAAATCTTCCTTTTGAGGGGTTTTCTCACACACCTTCAAGATGTCTCGAAGCTTAACTCCAACAACCTCCGGAGGCGCCTGAAAACCAAACCCAATACCCAGCTTCGCCCGCTCATCAACAGTCAAGTTTGTGATCTCCTTCCCTTCAAGATGAATGCTACCCGAAGAAACACAGTAATCAGGTATGCCAAGAATAGTCATAAGCATTGTCGTCTTTCCTGACCCGTTAGGCCCGAAAATAATGTTTGATTCACCCTTACCCACAGTAAAGTTGATGCCATCAAGTATCTTCTTCCCACCCACCTCAACAGAAAGATCGGTTAGCTCAAGAGTATCCATGATAAAACTATGATAATATTTCCAGTAAATAATAAATAAGGCACAGTTTCAAAGGTTTCTAAGAGACTTTTTTTGTTTCGGCTCCTTCCTAACAGGTATCTTTAATCGCGATACGATTAAGGCCACTATGAGAATAATCAATAAAACAAGAACCAATGACTTGAACGGAAAACCCGCTCCTTCAATATAAACAGTTTTCCTTGTGAATTCGTAAAGACTGTTATTAACGTACACTCCGTACACCCCCTCAGAAGAAGCTTCATACTCTGCGTAACCCCTCGAATTCAAAATTACGTACTCCATGCCACTAGGCGCGTCAATCCAAACCCGAAGACCGCCAATCGGTTCTCGACCGCTAGAAGCAAAAATTAGTATAATCTCACCGGAAACATTCAAGGACAAGTCAATTTCATTCGGATTAACTCTCACTGAGGAAGAAGCTGGAGAGTAACCCTCACCAGAAACTGAAATAGAGTATTCGCCAATACTCCCCGGAGTAAACACGTGCTTATCCTTGACTACCCGCTCCCGGGATCCGTCAGGATTCGTAATAGTAATCTCGGAAATAACATTGTCTCCAAAATCATCTCTAATAAAAAAAGATATTCGCTCACCAATATTAATCTCCTTCGATTCGAAGTTAATGTATAACGTTTTATTGGGTTTAATCATAATGGTCTTTGGAATAAAACCCTCTTTTTCAGCTTTCAAGGAGATGACATCCCTCAAGGGAAGGCTAAATGACACGAAACCGTCTCGATCAGTAAGGCCGAAGGAGGAACTGTTTTCAAGGGAAACTTTGGCTATTGAAACAGGCTTTCCCAGATGATCCGAAGCTTTAATCAAAACCTCCCTTTTATCCCATGAAAGTTGGATTACTTCCAAATCAAACTTGTTTATTGCAGTGAAGTTCCCAGTCACTGGGATAAAACCCTGTTTCGAAGCGGAAACCGAATACTCTCCTGCTTGAGGGGGAGTAAAAATAATGTTTCCTTCATAAAAAAAATCCGACTCATTAAAACTTGAGACGGTAACATTAACATTTGAAACAACATTCCCCCCGCTCGAAACCACAATAGGGAAAACCACCCCCACCAATGCCTCATCCTCTGGGAAAACAATACCTAAAAAAGGAACTGAAGAAACGAAAAAACCCTTAGAAAACTTCGGGTAACCAGCCACCTCAATACTTAAAGTATAGCTCCCCGGATTATCAACTGAAAAATAATAATAACCCCCTGAACCTGTGAAACCTGAAATTTCCTCAGAAGTGTTCCCAAAAATAGATACTTTGGCATTTGAAACGGGGACACCGCTCTCATCCACAACATAGACACTTGCCGATTCATACGGTTTGACAGTATCGGGAAAAAATGAGGCAGAAAGAATTTTTTCAAACTCAACACTAAAAAATGCCGTATCCCGACAGTAACCTAACGCCCAAACATCAATCTGGTATCTCCCGTAAGGATCTTCAAATTCTTCATTCAACAAAACCCTCATAAGACCATCCCACGTCCTCCCGATGAAATAATCATCATTCGAATCCCACTTCAAGTTACTACCAAGATTTGTCAACCCGACCTTTGCCGCTGGATGGTGAATCCCATTCTCATCTAAAACCATAATTTCAGTATAATTTCCCGGAAAAATATTTTCCGGCTTAATAGAGAAATCCTTGAAAAACTTGCCAGTCACCCGAAAATCCTCTTCAATAATAGAATCTTCAAGATAAACCTTAAACTCCCGACTCCCGCATTCAAAAGGATTCCAATCCTTGTCAAACAAACTCGAAGGGATTTTAACAGTCTCAATCCTCGACCCATTCAAATCAAATACACCCGAATAAACCTCCCTACCATTCACAGAAACATCCAACGGGACATTCCTGACAGTCTCCTGCCCCACATTTACAACATCTATCAAAAGATTCAAAACCTGCCCTGGATAATAATAATCCTCTCCCGGGGAAAAAACAACCTTCCTAACACTCACAGTCTCTGCTGACGCTAGGCTCACAATCGAAAAAATAATCAATCCTACAATTAATGTGAAATGAAACCGCATTTTATATATACTTTAGAAATAATACTTTAATCTAGGAAAAATGACTGTATTATCCATTCTAAAAGTCGTATTAGGCTCAATTTTCGTGTTATTCATCCCAGGATACTTTCTAACACTCGCATTCTTTAAACGAGATGAAATAGATTTTCTGGAAAAAATAACCCTTTCAATTGTCTTGAGCATAACTGCCGTACCCCTTATGCTTCTTTTTCTTAGCGTGGTTTTCGGAGTGAAGATTACTGCAATAAACACTAGTGTGATAATTCTGGCTATTGTTTCAGTATCCTTTTTTTACACTAATTACCTTAAAAAATGAAGCTTCCGTTCGGAAAAGATAAGGGTAGGGAGGAGCAGGAAAAAATCGATGCCGTCATCATGAGCGATTATGAGGATCAGGATGCTGTCTTAAAGCCTGCTGGTGATGGTGGGGACGATGACGGTTCTTCTGATTCCGGCTCTCCCCGAAAGTCTGATTCTGCCGCGGTTAGAAAGATCGCGATGGATGTGGAGAAGATTAAGGCTCAGACTGAGGCTTTGATGCAACTTAGGTCTATTAATGAGGAGAGGTTTACTCGGATGAGTGAGGAGATTGGGGATATTCGGAGGCGGCTTCTTGATAAGGAGAAGGATTTGACTCAGCTTCGGGTGGAGGCATCTAAAACTACTGAGCTTGTTTCGGCTGTGCAACCTCAGAATCTTTTAAAGGAACTTAAGAAGGAGGATACGAAGGTTGAGGCTGTGAAGGCGAAGCAGGAGGCTGTTAGGGCTATTGTAGACTCTCTTGTTGGTGAGATTAAAAGTGTTAAGAATACTCTCAACACTTTTAAGGGTACTGAGATGCTTTTAAAGCTTAATGAGGATGTTAAGGCTGAACTTAATTCCATTAAGAAGGTTGAAACTATTGTTGAAAAGCATGCTAACAAAGTCGAGTCCATTTTCGGTAGTGTTCAGGAGCGGTTTAATGATTTTGTAAAGCTTTCGGATAGGGTTTCTGTGATTGATTCGTCCTTTAAAAAGATTCAGAATGAGTTTTCGGGGGTTATGGTAAAGCTGGAGGACTTCGCGAAAAAGGACGACTTCGTGAAATTCACCAAGGAAATTGATGATGCGACTAAGACTTCCCTTAACAGACTTAAAGGCTTAGATAATCTGAGCAAGCAATTTGAAAGAGAGGTTGAGTCAGCTAGGAAAAAGCATTCTAAACGGCTTTATGAGATTGAGACTAGGACTGACAACCGTATTTCAGAGATTGAGGCTTACACTAAGGAATTGAGTGAGATGTTGGAGACGATGATTATGATCGAGCAGGAGAATTTACGGGCAATGCAGACGAGTTATAAAAGACTTGAAGATATTTTCTCGAAAGGTTCGGTTCAACCAAAAATTGATGAACCAACCAAAAGACTTTTAAAGAAGGTTTCAGACCAGCTCAGGGAAAATCACAATGAATTAGCTAGAAATATTGGGTTAATAGACAGTCTGGGCAAATAATATTTTATATGAATCTTAAAACCTTCACTACCCTGTTTGCGATCCTATTTTTTTTTAGCACTTTTGTTCAGGGAACAGATTCGATCACCGTCACCTCAAACATTTCATTGAGTGCTTTCCCCGGCGAGTATGCTCAGACAGTAGTTCAAGTTGCAAATAATCTTGCTGATCCTGTAATGGTTTTCGTAGCTAATGCGAAGGGGGATTTAGAAGAAAACCTCGCTTTAGATAACCTAAGAATCGAAGTTGAAGGTTTAGGGGAAGAAGAGCTTTTAATCAGGGGGTATGTTTTTCATGAAGCTCAACCGGGATTGTATCCTGGAATTATTTCTCTGACTACTGGCAACTTGTCGAAAGAAATCAGTGTTTTATTGATTGTTAAGGACCCGTGGGATGAGCTAAACTTAACAATCAGGGCGTACCCTTTCAGTAAAAAGGTTTTGCCTGGTGAATCACTTCAAGTTCAAGTCGACATTGAAAATTTGGCTAAGCGTGAGACTAATCTATCTCTTTTAGTTCAGTTCATTGATCCTGACTCTAAGTTAGTGGTCGTGGAAGTGAAAACTAATTTCACCATAATCACGCAAAAAAGTTTAGTGGAGGCGTTAAACCCCCCTAAAAAAGTCGATAAAAAAAAATATTTGGTGAAGTCGTCAGTTTACTCGCCCGAGGATGGTGGATACTTGGCGGAGCTTGCGTCTGATTCTTTTGAAATAAGTTTGGGGGCTTCCCCGCTTACTTCGGCGAGTCTGCTTCTCGAAAAAGTTTTTATTTTATCTAACTTCCAGATCTTTTTCGGAGTCATGCCGGCCATACTCCTTCTAATTCTTGGGTACTGGCGCTACAAAATCATCCAGGAGCGTAAACGCAGGTATTTGGGCATGGTTTCATTCGACTACCTTCCGAAACCCGGTAAGAGGTCTGGTTTTGTGGGCAGGGTTGCCGAGTCCAGTCAGGATGCTTATATGGAGTTGGATGTCCTTCAAACGCACACTTTGTGTGCGGGGGCTACTGGTTCAGGGAAAACAGTCGCAGCTCAAGTCATCTTGGAGGAAGCACTCTTAAAGAATACTGCAGTTATTGTGTTCGATCCGACAGGCCAGTGGACTGGGTTTCTAAAACCATGTGTGTCAAGGGGAATGCTGCGCCTCTACCACGCCTTTAATATGAAGAAGTCCGATTCTAGGGCGTTTCCAGGCAACATACACACAATAGAGAGTCCTGATGAAAGAGTTGATGTTAGGCGTTACATGAATCCCGGCGAGATTACGATTTTTACTTTACACAAATTAGATCCGAAGGAAATCGATGTTTTCATAGACCACACCATAAGGGATGTATTCACATCAAATCTCCCAGAAAGCTCTGAGTGCAAGCTTATTCTAGTTTATGATGAGGTTCACCGTCTTCTCCCGAAGTTTGGGGGAAGCGGCAATGCTTTCGTTCAGGTCGAGCGTGCTGTGCGGGAGTTTCGCAAGTGGGGTGTTGGACTTGTATTGATAAGCCAGGTTCTCTCCGACTTTGTCGGGGAAATTAAAGCCAACATCGGAACTGAGCTTCAGATGCGTACTCGCTATGAAAAGGATCTTGAGCGAATCAGCTTGAAATATGGTGTGGAGGCAATGCGATCTGTGATTAAGGCGAATGTGGGTACGGGGATGGTTCAGAATGCGGAGTACAATCAAGGCCGGCCTTATTTCGTCTCTTTCAGACCTCTCCTTCACGATTCTCACCGGCTCTCAGACGATTTACTGGATTTGTTTGGAAAATACAACAAGAAGCTTGAGGGGCTTTCCATCAGATCGGAGCGACTTGCCGAAGCTGGAGTGGATGTATTCGACTTGAACATTGAGATTAACCTGGCTTTAGAAAACGTTCGTAAAGTATCCTTTGATGTTGCGCAACTCTACATTCAGGGAATTTCAGAAAGGATTAACGGTCTCGAAAAGAAACTTGCAGACAAGAAACTCCCGGATGCTGCTAAAACACTAGTCTCAAACTGGGAGGAGGATGGAATCCGTGAAGTCGAAGGGTATAAAAAACTCATCGAAGAAGAAGCTAAGAACCGACGAGACTCCCTGCTCACAATCGAGGATGAAGTGAAGGCGGCAATGAGCTTCGAAATTAAAAAACTTGAGAGTCAGAGAGCTCAGATAAAAAAGAAGCTTCAAACCAAAATCAAACCCCGGGAGAAAGAGAAACTTCTGAAAGAACACGAAAAGGTTGTTTTAAAGGAAAAAGCCTTGGAGGAAAAGCTTTTAGAAGACTTGGAAGGCCTTGTTAGGGAAATAACCCGGACAGAGGGTATGTTATGGCGGATAACCAGTGACCGAAGACTGATCGAAACCCAAAGCGGCAGGTTGAGCAATAAAGAATATGAGTTGAGGCAAAGAATCGAGAGGGATGTTGCATCAATTGTTGACGAGATTATCGATAAGAAGAGGGAGATTGTTACTTCAGAGGAGAGGGCTAGTCTCATTGTTAAGGCATCGAACACGTTTAAGAAATATCTTATGAAGAAGGCTTGGGAGGTCAAGCAGGTTGAGAGGAAGATGCAAGAGGAGTCTCTTGTAAGAGAGCTTACTGAACGCAAGGGAAGGATTTATAGTCGGGGTCGAAAAGGCAGGAAAGACATTATTGGTCGGAAGGATAATCTTTTGGCAGAGCTTAAAAGTGCTAAGGGTAAGTGGGCTAAGATACTTGAAAACGAGAAAAATATCCGGGCTAAGGAATCTATGATCTCAGAAAAACGCGATAAACTTCGGAAGGTTATCGCCCATGAGCGTGCAAGCATGGCTTTAGAGCAGAAAAGAATCAATGAAGAGCGTAAAAAGATTATGGAGAGCTTGTCAAGGAAGGTCATGGTTCCTGGAGTTACTCTCTCTGGTCGGGAGGAGCTTGTAAAAGAGATTGAATCCAAGGAAGTGAAGATTGATCGAGATTTCAAACACCTTGAAGGGGAGTGGAAGAAGATGGATAAGTGCCTTGAGGAAGCTAAGAAACTCGACGAGGAATTAACCACACTCAGAGAACAATGGGAGAGTCAGGAAGACTTGCGGATGCAAGAGGAAGAGGAGATCATGACTAAAAGGGACGAGCTTTTATCCATTAAAAAAGACGTTAAGGACATGCTTGAAGATGGAGGGTTAGATGACTGATAAAGATAAGTCTGACTCTGTCACTGGGGCGTTGACGCCTGATGAGGTCAAGAGGCTTACCGAGAGTGAGAGGAAGCTTGAGGGTCTTTTAGACAAATTCAAGGAGAGGGAGGAGAAACTTTTAGACTACGAGAAAAAGCTGAGGGAAAGGGAGGAAGAGTGGGAGAGGAAGAAGCGGTCTGAAGAAGAGAGGTGGCGTCAGGAGCTTTTAGAGCGGGAAAAGGAGATTGAAAAGAGGGAGAAGGAGTTGGAGATGCAAAAAATCTTCCAGGAGGAGAGGGAGCTTGAGGAGAAGGAGAGGATTCTGCGGGAGATAGAAAATGAGATTGAGGTCAAGCATGAGAAGCTTTCAATTCTTAAACGGTCGATTGGAATGGATAAGACTCAGGACATTAAAATGATGTCCAAGATGATCCAACAAAAACTTGCAGACTTTGGGGGTGAAGAAATAACCCTTCTTGTTTCGAGTGCACAACAACATAATGAGGCTGCTATGGCTTTGTCCAAGATGCTCGTTGAAGAAGATGGCAGAAATGGGGTTTACATTACTTTCAACAGGCCTTTCGAACAGGTTGTTAAGGACTTTAATTTCAACAACATTGATATCAGTAAAGTCATTTTCATAGACTGCATTTCTAAGATGGCTGGAAGATTCCCCGGAAAGAAGGAGAATGCAGTTTTCATTGATAATCCCTCTTCTCTTGAGGAAGTTGGAATGTATGCTGAAAAGATTTTGGCAAGGATGCCTGAACCCAAGTTTATTATTCTCGACTCAATATCTAACTTGTTGATATACAACGATAAAAACTCTATGGGAGAGTTCATCCACTACCTCATAAATAAGTTGCGTGCCAGCAATGTTGGAGGATTTTTACTAACAGTGGAAAAAGAGGATATCGATGAGGTTACTGGAATACTCCGACCACTCGTGGATAAGGTAATTAAGATTTAAAATGATAACTAATTAAGATGAAGCGTAAAACATTAATCTTGGCTGTTGTGTTAGCAGCTTTAATCCAGATTGTCTTTGCGCAGGAATCAGTTGTAATCGGCTCTCAGCATATTGAAATCCAAGGTTATCCTGGAAAATACTCTGAAACAAAGATTCGAGTTTCAAACAACCTGGATTTCCCTGTCGTATTCGTTGCTGCTCGGGTCGAAGGGGATATTTCGGATATTGTGGGTCTTGAAAATACCCGGATCTCAGTAGATGGGCTGAACCAAGGAGACCTTCCCATAAGATTTTATATACTCCATAAGGCTTTTGAAGGGGAATATAGTGGTGACCTAGTTGTTTCGACAGGTGCAATCGTTAAAAAAATCCCCCTAAAACTTGTTGTATTAAGTCCTGAGGAGCTTTTCAAAGCCAAAATAGAGGTTGAGCCCTTCACCGAGGAGATCCAACCTGGAGGAGTCTTAAGCGTTGTTGTTTATGTTACAAACTTGGGTGAAGGGGATCTTGGTGTTTTAACCGACGTAATCCTGAAGGACCCCGACAATGGGAGGATTCTGGGGTTTGTCAACCAGTCTCTCATACTCTCAACTGAGGCGAGTCCAGTACTAAAGATTCCAATACCCGAAAACACAGTCGAAAAAAAATATTTAATCGAAGGAAACCTTTATGCTTTGAAACGCGGGAGGGAAGGAGGAATCATTGCTTCCGCCACAGCCGAAGTAGAAGTCAATTACCCACTCTTCGAATCCTTAACCCTGTATGCACAACAAAAACTTGAGCCTTCAAAAATCAGGGTTTTCTTATCAATGATACCGGTCGCTATAATATTGGTGTTAGGCGCAGTCCATTACAGGAGGGAGGCTCAAAGAAGAAGAAGATATCTCGAATCCATCGACTTTGATTCACTGCCAAGACCCTCTAGAACGAGCGGATACTTAGGGAGGGTTGCTGAAACAACGAATAGTGCATTCTTACCCCTGGACGATCTCATGATGCATGTCTTAATTTCGGGTGCAACGGGCTCGGGAAAAACCGTCTCGGCAAAGGTATTGGTGGAAGAGGCTCTTTTGAAGGATAAGGCAGTTGTAGTTTTTGATCCGACGGCACAGTGGACTGGATTCATTAAACCTTGTCAGAGTCGGGGGATGCTTAAGCTTTATCCCCACTTTAAACTGAAGAAAAACCAGTCTCGCGCCTTCTATGGAAACATTTATCTGGTTGAAGATCCACACCTAACCTTCGATATTAGGCGGTTCATAAGACCTGGGGAAATAACGATTTTTTCAATGCAAAATCTCACAGCCACTCAACTAGATCTTTTCGTTGAAAACACCGTGAAAAACATTTTCAGGGCGAACTTGGAGGAGAGCACAGCCTTAAAGCTTATCGTAGTATATGATGAAGTCCACCGGCTTTTACCTAAATTCGGTGGTAGTGGTAGGGGATTCATCCACCTTGAACGTGCTGCCAGGGAGTTTCGTAAGTGGGGTGTTGGACTTGTATTGATAAGCCAGGTTCTCTCCGACTTTGTCGGGGAAATTAAGGCTAACATCGGCACTGAAATCCAGATGAGGACCCGCTATGAAAAAGATTTGAAGAGAATTAAGCTAAAGTATGATAGGGATACTATGCGGTCCGTTGTCAAGGAGAATGTGGGTACTGGAATGCTGCAGAATGCGGAGTACAATCAAGGCCGGCCTTATTTCATTTCTTTCAGACCACTATTACACGATCACCACAAACTAACCGATGGAGTTTTGGGTAAATACAATTCATACAATCTCAGATTAGACTTGCTTTATGAAACTCTAAAGAAATACAAGGTTGTTGGAAGTGACGTATTCGATCTTGATCTTGAGTTGAACCTCACTCTAGAAAACCTTAAACGGGGTTTATTCGACGTTGTTGATCTTTATCTTGACTCCCTCGAACCCAAAGTCTCAGGAAACTACTACAATCTGACTGAAAAGCAACAAAAAGAATTTGAAAAACTAAAGTTGAAGGACAAGAAATTCATTAAGAGAAGCAAGGATATCGAGGCTAAAATAGAACGGGAAGTCGAGTCTCTATCACTCCTTAAAAAATCCAAGAAGGAGGATTATTGGAGGGAAAAGCTAGAGAAAGAGCGAGCAAGGATTGAGAAAGAGCTTGAAGCTGAGAGGAAGGAGATGGAGATGGTTGTGAAAAGATTAAACCGGATTAAGAGCATAGTGAAAGATAAGGAAGAACTCAAATCAAGGCTGGATTCAATACGGGAGGGAGTGGAATCACCTAAAAAATGAGTAACGTCAACAGAAACATTTTGTTCAGTATTGTATTCGCAATCATTACGACGCTTATTCTTTTAAACGTTGTTTACGCTCAACCGCTTCCCTGTTACGTTAATGGTACTGTATTGTATTCAACTGGAAGTCCTTGTACTGATGTGGGTGATTGCTATTGCAACATTACGAATTCATCGGGAAGTTTCATTGGTAGTACCGAACCAAACGCGTCTGGAGTCTACGTTGATACCGTGAATGTATACTCCTATGATGACATTATTACTGTAAACTGTACTGATGATATTTTTCGCGGCTGGAATTCGGATGCTTGTACGGGTGGGAAAGTTCAGATTGATGTGACTGTGATTGTCCCGGAATACCCTGAAATAACCACATCCCATACTAAAATTCCTGGATTTATCATGCCGATTTTTATTTCAACTCTTCTTTGTTTCAACTCCCTGGGATCCAAAGACGACTTTTAGTTTTTTCTCCTCTAAAAAAACCACAAACCCAAAATACCAGAATAAACCAATCCAAAACATGAAAATAATCCAGCCGAAATGCTGGTGAGCGTAAATTAACGCGTCCCTTCCATAGTAGAATCCGGCTAAAGCAATCAAATAAACTCTAAGCAGGTTCGCAAGATAAGTACCTAAAAGACCTGCAATTAGAAGGTACCGGATCTTTCCGTCGAACCTATCATACTTTACTTGCACGAAACTTACGAAAGCAGAAAAAAATATTGCGAAAGAGTAGGCTCCGGAACATGATATGCCTATCCCTAATTGTATGGTCCCTTCCCTCCCAGCGTAATAAACCCAGTTGTATATCGAGTAGGCGGGAATCCCTGAAAGGTTTAATAGGATAGTCAAGGGTCTTGTGATAAACTCCTGCATGTAGAGCGCAGCCGCCTTTGAACCCACTTTAAGTGTTAACAATCCTATTGGCATGGAAAGCGATAAGAAGAATATTCCTGTGAAAATCACGAGAAATCTCGCCTCCCTTTCAAATCGTAAGGGTATGAGATTGTATGCAATCAGACTTAAACCGAATATTATGGTCATCCAATCTAAACCCAAAAACTCGAAAGACTTTTTCAGGAAAACGTTATATGCTATGTCGGAGGAAATAACTAGTAATCCCGCAATGGGTAGTAATCTATTTTTCTTGATTTTCCCCCTTGGTGGAATGGTCTTTCTCAAGATGAAGTATCCCGCCGAAACCATTATGACTCCAATAGTCTTGGTATGGTATGAGGGTAGGAGGATTATCCTTAACCCCTCAAACAACAAGACCATGAATACGACTAGTTTTAACACATTCATTTTCAAGCGTTGGGATTCAACTCTCCGTAGAGCTTTAATGTTTTGTCTGTGGGGTACGTTCTGATATTTCCGGTAGTTACCTCGTCTATGAGTTTTTCTTGAATGCTTTTTATCGAATCGTTCTTTGAAATCATAGCGTTGATTCGTTCCAGACTGTCTGGTTTGACTAGAATCCATATTGTCGTCTCACGTTGCGGTTTGAAAGTAATCTTTGAGTCTATCACCCCGATTCTTTTTTCACATTCAAGACAGTCTCCTGCAACCGCAACCAGTATTACCTCATCGTCTCCTTGATAGCTGGTGACATAATCTCCTTCAGAAATATTGATTCTTTCGAAAACATCCATGATCTTTTTATTACAATCCCTTGTGGACGCAGGCTTCGGAGGGTTTTTCACCGATTCACTCTCAAGCAAACTGATCTCATGGTCTAATGTGTTTCCACCAGATCCCTTCAAGTAAATCCACAAACCCGAAATTAATAGAAGGATGCTTACTACAAGAATTAAAACCCGAAAAAAATTCATAAATAGTTATATAGTCCAATCTTATTAATCATTTACTGGAGGGAGAAATTGCGCGTTAATTGGCTGGGAGAGGCTTCGTTTGAAATCGAAACTGAAGGTAGGGTAATATTTATTGATCCTCACCTAACTTCCTCAAACATTGATAAGGCAGACATTATTCTATTAACCCACGATCATCTAACTCACGCTGATGAAGTGGGAGTTCAAAACGTAAAAAAGAAGGAGACTTTAGTCTTATCCTCGGATAATACTGCAAAAAAACTCGGGCTTTCGGCAAAAATCACGTCAATTGGAGAGCACATTTTATATGAGGATGTTTTAGTATCCACCATCTCCGCTTATGTTCAAGAATCTCCAAGCCACAGGAGGGGACTTGGATTAGGATACATCATTGAAGCAGAAGGAAAAAGAGTTTATCACGCTGGAGTATCAAGTTATATCCCTGAAATGTTGATGGTCGATGAAATTGACCTGGCAATCATGGTTCAGGGAATTCACAACAAAATCCAAAACCAAGAGATTCTGAGAATAATAC